>JBBKWV010000106.1:0-21503 GCA_037969135.1 Ferruginibacter sp. | reverse complement strand
GCACTTTTTATTTTGTTTCTGGATAATGAGTACAGGCTGGCTCAAAGAGCCGCCTGGCCGGTAAGCAATGCTGTTATGAAGCATCCCGGACTCATAAACAAACATTGGAAAAAACTGATCCGGAATTTAAAAAAAGAAGGCATTCATGATGCAGTAAAACGAAACAGTATCCGTTTAATGCAGGACATTGAGATACCGGTAAAATATCACGGTGCGTTAATGGATATCTGTTTTAATTATCTTGAATCCCCAACAGAACCATTGGCTGTTAAAGTCTTTTCCATGACGGTTTTGGCAAATCTTGCAAAAAAATATCCCGAAATCATTCCCGAAATAAAATTATTAATAGAAGATCAGTTGCCAAATCAGACAGCAGGTTTCAAAAGCAGGGCAAAAAAAGTTTTTAAAAGTTTTGAGAAGTTAAAATGATTCTTATTTATTTTTTCCAGGCTCCTTATAAAAAGTTTTGAATATCAACCGGAGGTTCTGGTCTTTTGTAAAATAATTATAAACCCAGTTTAAGAATACAAAAAACCGGTTCTTAACACCCAGTATCAGCATCAGGTGCAGCGACATCCAGATCATCCACGCTATGAATCCTTTAAAATGCAGTTTGGGTTTAGGCACATCAACAACAGCCAGGTTTCTGCCTACCGTCGCCATTGACCCTTTGTCTTTGTACACAAATTCTTTTTGGTTCCCACTTACTGCATTTGCTTTCTCTGCCAGAAAATTTTGTACAAGCAAATCTGCCTGTTGCATTGCCACCGGTGCAACCTGGGGATGGCCATGGGGCCAGGAAGGTTCTTCCATATACGCTACATCACCAATGGCAAAAATGTTATCAAAACCCTGAACCCTGCACTGCCTGTCCACTTTAATCCGGTTGCCCCTTGCAATCAGGTTTTTGTCTATTCCCGGCAATACATTTCCTTTTACGCCGGCGGCCCAAATAACCAGCGATGTTTCAATGCTATTTCCATTTTGTAAAACCGCCCTTTTTCCATCATATTCTTTTAATAAAGTATCGGTTAAAACGGTAACGCCAAGCCGCTCCAGGTAAAGCCTTGATTCCCGGCTGCTTTTTTCGCTCATGGCCGACAATGTTTTCCCGGTTCCCTCCAGCAGGTAAATATGCATTTTATTGAAATCGAGTTCAGGATAATCTTTTGGCAACACATATTTTTTCATATCGGCAATAGCTCCACTGAGTTCAACACCCGTAGGTCCTGCGCCAACAATGACAATATTCATCAAAGACTGTACATGCTGATCATCATTTAAATTAACAGCATCTTCAAAATTATGCAACAACCTGTGCCTGATCTGTAAGGCTTCAACCGTACTCTTCATTGGAAAAGCATTGGCTGCCATTCCTTCATTCCCGAAAAAATTGGTATCCGCACCGGTTGCAATTATAAGTTTATCAAAAGAAAAATCTCCCTGTTTGGTAATAACAATCTTTTTATTGGTATCGATCTCTGTAACATCAGCCATACGAAACTGAATATTCCGTGATGTGTGAAAGACCTTGCGTAATGGAAATGAAATATTACTGGCATCCAGTCCAGCTGTTGCTACCTGGTAAAATAATGGCTGAAACTGGTGATAATTGAACCGGTCAATCAATGTGATCTCAAACCCAGTGCGGTTACTGAGTTTTCGGGCCAGTCTCAATCCCCCAAATCCGCCTCCGATGATTATTAGCTTCATGAAGATTCTTTTGCAACATTGAAATGTAGTGTGTCAATAAAGATCGAAAATGCAAGCACTTTCTCATTTTCCGGATAAAACTATTTAAGCAAACAAAACAAATGAACTGGATATCAATACAGCATCCTGACTTTAATAGTCTCTCCTACTTTTTTTAATAATTCCAAAGCATTTTTACTCAGGTGTTTGTTTACATCCAATACCACATATCCGATCGAATCATTTGTTTTCAGGTACTGGCCAAGAATATTGATCTTATGTTTACTCAATTGTGTATTAATTTCTGATAATACACCGGGCACATTTTTATGTATATGTAAAATGCGATGAGTTCCTTCCTGCGGGGGAAGAGAAAGTTCAGGAATGCTGTGTGATCCGGTACTAACACCTTTCTCAAGATAACTGAATAATTTATTGCTTACATCATCCCCGATATTGTGTTGTGCTTCCTGCGTACTTCCGCCAATGTGTGGGGTAAGTAATACATTACTCAATCCCTGCAGCGGTGAAGAAAAAGCATCGCCATTTTTTTCAGGTTCAACCGGAAATACATCAACTGCTGCACCGGACAAATGGCCTTCCAATAATGATTTGCGGAGTGCATCCAGGTCAACTACTTCTCCCCTGGCATAATTTATCAGAATACTTCCTTTTTTAAAATTCCTGAGTGTATTTTTATTGATAATATTTTTAGTGGTTGCCAGCTCCGGTACATGTAACGTGATGATATCAGATTTACCCACTACTTCTTTTAAACTTGTCATAGCTTCTGCATTACCCAGGGGCAGCCTTGTTTCGCTATCATAGAAGATCACTTTCATTCCAAGGCTTTCTGCGAGTACACTTACCTGTTTACCAATATTCCCATATCCGATTATGCCCAATGTTTTTCCCCTTATCTCATAACTGCCACTTGCTTCTTTTAGCCATACCCCTTCATGAGCGGCTTTATTCTTGTCTATTATTTTACGGATCAGCATAATGGATGCACCAATTACCAATTCCGCAACACTCCGGGTATTGCTGTAAGGTGAATTAAAAACAGCAACACCATTCCTGGTTGCAGTAACGAGGTCTACCTGATTTACCCCGATACAAAAACACCCAATTGCCTGAAGTTTGGAAGCAGCCTGTAAAACCTTAGCATTTACCAGCGTTTTACTGCGGATACCGAGAATGTGTACATTTTTGATTTCTTTTATCAGATCAGCTTCATTTATGGCAGCACTTATCTTTTTTATATTCGTATATCCAGACCGGGAAAACTGCTTTACTGCAACATCACTTATATTCTCTAAAAAAAGAATATTTATCTTCTCCTTGGGATAACTGGTAATTTTTTTTTCTGGCATAGTTATTAGCACTTATTTTGTACAAATATATTCTTTCAGAATTTAATGTTAATATGACCACAATCCAAAGATCAATGCGAAAACTCAGTTTTAGTCTACCCGCTTATTTACTATTGATCATTGCCTCTTTATTTTTGGTTCTGGCCTGTAATTCAACCGTCAGGCAACAGGATAAGAATGATTTGGCCGATAGCAGTGTAATTATCCATTTACCGGCAGCAAAGTCCCTTCCGGCAGAAGAATTTAAACGTATCCAAAATGACTGTGAAAGATGGTATGATTCTATACTAAGGCCGGGTAATTTTAACGGAGGCATTCTGGTTGCAAAAAACGGTCAGGTTGTTTTTGAAAAGTATAATGGTGTAGGGCATCTGGGGCATTCAGATACCATCAATGCCACAACGGCTACTCATATTGCTTCGGTATCAAAAACTTTTACTGCAATGGCAGTATTGAAACTGGTGCAGGATGGCAGGATTCAACTGGACGATGCATTCAGTAAATATTTCACAATGTTTAATTACCCGGGGGTAACCATTCGTAACCTGTTGAGTCATCGCAGCGGACTTCCCAATTATCTTTATTTCATGCAAAAATCCAATTGGGATAAATCTGTATTCCTAAAAAATCAGGATATCCTGGATTATTTGATAAACAAAAAAAATGAATTAACTGATATTACAAATCCCGGCACCCATTTTACATACTGTAATACCAATTATGCATTGCTTGCTTTGCTTATTGAAAAAGTCAGCAATATATCATACCCCGAGTTTATGAAGCAAACATTTTTCCTGCCGCTGCAGATGTCAAATAGTTTTGTTTTTACAATGACTGATACTGCATCTGTAAATCCCAGTTATGACTGGAGAGGTACTATCATTCCATTAAATTATCTGGACCAGGTTTATGGCGATAAAAATATTTATTCCACTCCCAACGATCTTTTAAAATGGGACCGGGTACTTGCAACAAATCTGCTTTTTAAACCCGAAATATTTGAACAGGCGTATACTCCTTACAGCAACGAAAAACCGGGAATAAAAAATTATGGACTAGGCTGGCGGATGAATATTTATCCCAACGGAAAAAAACTGATCTTTCATAATGGATGGTGGCATGGAAACAATGCTGTATTCATACGGATGATTGATGAGGATGTATGCATTATTGTCATGGGCAACAGGTTTACCAGGGGTATTTACAAAGCAAAAAATCTTGTTTCCATATTCAATCCCAATTTGGTATTAGAAACGGAGGAAGATACAATCAGATTGAAACAGATAGATTCTGTGTTGCATAAATAATGCTGATATATTGTTTTTTAAGCAGATCCGCCAAAAAACAAATAAGCCAGTACGATGGATGTGATGATACCTACCAGATCGGCAAGCAACATAGCAGCCACTGCATATCGGGTATTCTTTACCGATACTGCACCAAAATAAACAGCGATCACATAAAAAGTGGTATCCGAAGAACCCTGAAGTATACAGGATAATCTCCCGGCAAATGAATCGGGGCCGTAATTTTTCATCGTGTCTACCATCATTCCCCTGGCGCCACCACCACTGAATGGTTTTATCAATGCGGTAGGTAACCCATCTACAAACCGGGTATCCGTTCCCATTGCGGCAAACATCGTTTTCATCCCATTGATCAATACATCAAAAGTGCCACTTGTTCTCAGTAAACTGATGGCTACCAACATACCTACAAGGTATGGAATGATCTTAACTGCCGTTTCAAATCCGCCTTTTGCCCCTTCTATAAAAGCATCAAAAATATCTGTCTTTTTATAAATGGCACCGGCTATGATCAGTAAGAAGATCAATAAGATAAGGCCATTGCTTAACGTACCGGAAAACAACTGAACCGAATCGGCATCAAGACTTGTGATATAAACAATGAGTAATGCCATTAAAGAGGATATTCCCAAAACCCATCCAAGTATCACCGGTTGCAGCACATTGATCTTTTGTTTAAAGGAAACAATGAGCATGGAAGCAATGGTTGCAACAAAAGTGGCAATCATACAGGGAATAAAAATATCCATCGGGTTACTTGCTCTGGTTGCTGCCCTTAAGGCAATTATACTAACAGGAATCATGGTTAATCCGGATGCATGTAAACATAAAAACATGATCTGCGGATTGGAAGCAGTTGATTTATTTGGATTGATCTCCTGCAGGCTTTCCATCGCTTTGATACCGAATGGAGTTGCTGCATTGTCGAGTCCTAACAGGTTTGCAGAAAAATTCATCATCATATGTCCCATTGCAGGATGTCCTTTTGGAACTTCGGGAAATATCTTTGAAAAGAAAGGACCAATGATCCTGGATAAAAAACGGATACCTCCTGCCCTTTCTGCAATATTCAGAAAACCCATGAATAATGTCATGATACCTATTAAAGCAATACAGATGTTTACAGCAATTTTACAGGTTTCTATCACACCATCAGATGACTGTATTTTGAAACTCAATATTTTTCCATCAGCAGAACGGATCATTTTTATTTCCCCTGCACTGTACACTTTATTTTCATCAATCGTACTGAGTACTGCTTTATCCACCAGGCTGCTGTCAAAAGATTTTATTTTCACCGTATCTCCCGAACGGCCTATGACCATTATACTAAAGATCGATTTATTATCATCCCTCAAAAACAGTTTATAACTTCCTACCAGAATTCCAATGATAATAAATGCTGACCAGATACGACTCAATGCCATGGGTAATCTAATTTTATAAATATTTTAAGATGATAATCTATATCGCAACTACAAACCTTTAATAAAGTTTTGAAATTAGTGTTTTATAATGAATTCAGAAATTTCAATTCAAAGCTTACCTTTGCAGCCGTTTTTACCGGATACCGCAATAATAATATTTAAACACTTAACTAAAAACAACCATGGCATTAAAAGCAGGCATCGTAGGTTTACCAAATGTAGGAAAGTCAACTCTTTTTAACGCAGTAAGCAATAGTGCCAAAGCACAGGCAAGTAATTATCGTTTTTGTACCATTGAACCAAATGTTGGATTGGTAAATGTTCCTGATCCAAGGATCAGTAAGCTGGAAGAACTGGTAAAACCAACCAGAACAGTTCCAACACAGATCGAAATTGTTGATATTGCCGGTTTGGTAAGAGGAGCCAGTAAAGGTGAAGGGTTGGGGAATAAATTTTTAGCCAATATCAGGGAAGTGGATGCCATCATTCATGTTATACGTTGTTTTGAAGATGCCAATATTTTAAGAGATGAGGGCCCCATCAATCCGGTGAGTGATAAAGAGATCATTGAAACTGAATTGCAGTTAAAAGATCTGGAGAGTGTAGATAAAAAAATTCAGCGTACCGAAAAGATGGCTAAAACAGATACGAAAGCAAAAGCGGAACTGGATATTTTATTAAAATGCAAAGAGCATTTGGAAAAAGGGAAAAATATCATCACACTGGGTTTAAGTAAAGAAGATAAAACGGCTATTGCTGATCTTTTTCTGTTAACAGATAAACATATATTGTATGTTGCCAATGTGGATGAAGCCAGCATGCACACCGGAAATACATTCAGTGATGCACTTATAGAAGCTGTGAAAAATGAAGGTAATGAAGTGATCGTTATGACAAATGCCATTGAGGCCCAGATCGCAGAATTTGAAAATCCGGAAGACAAACAAATGTTCATGGAGGAATACAAAATGGTAGAACCTGCCCTGGACAGACTGATTCATTCTACGTATAAATTGCTCAATCTATCTACTTATTTTACTGCAGGTGTACAGGAAGTGAGGGCATGGACCATCGGATATGGATGGAAGGCTCCACAGGCTGCCAGTGTTATTCATACAGATTTTGAAAAAGGATTTATCAAAGCGGAAGTGATCTCTTACAATGATTTTATCACGTATGAAACAGAAGCTGCCTGCAGGGAAAATGGCAAACTAAGAATTGAAGGAAAAGAATATATTGTACAGGATGGAGACGTAATGCATTTCAGGTTCAATGTTTAATGATAAGATCTGGAATCTTATTTATAATTCAAATAAATAAAAAGAGTAAAAAGAAAAATGGCTTCCTTAACAGAAGCCATTTTCTTTTTTTGCTGGTAATTAATTCTTATTGAGGTAACAAAACCTGGTTAATTTTATGCAGCACTCCATTCAAATAATGCTGATCGCTTGTTCCTGATGGATCAGGTGTTAAAGGCGATGCATTTATTACAACACTGGCTGCCGTTGCATTCGCAATACCTTTTACGGTTGCTGAACTTACAAATGGCACTCCAAATACAGCAGTAAGGTCTATTCCAGGATGTGTAGGAACAGCACTGTTCAACAGAGTACGATAAGAAGTGGTGGTGGTTGGGAAATTATTGGTAAAGGCCCTGCTGCCCAACAAATGATACACAACAATTCCTTTAACTGTTTGAGCGGTCAATACACTGTATAAAGCCGGGTTACTGAAAACGGTTGGTGATGAAGCCAAAGCAGTTGCCTGTGCAAGCGCTGTTGCCGGAGGAACCCCCATGGCCACCAATGCCTGATAAATAGCTCCGGTTAGTGTTGCCTGAAATGCAGCATCCGTAGGTGCAAATACTGTAAGATTGGCACCAATATTCAATAAAGCACCTTGTAAAAAACCCGGTGCTGCTGTACCACTATCAGCACGGATAATCGCTGCTTTCAAATACGTCAATCCTGCATCAGAATTGATCCTGTCCCACAAATAACGTTGCGGAGGAGTAACTACAAAAGCAGTATGGTGTATCACACCGTTATAAGCACCCAAATTAACTGCAGTAATGGGAACATTATTCAACCACGCACCGTTGCGGGTTGTTGGGAAAGTTGTCAATCGCAATAATGCACTTAAAGCTGGAGCCGGATTCAGAATGGACGGATACTGAAAGTTTGGAAATGAATTGGGGATGCTTGCAGTTGTAAGTGCCTGCGGACAAACATTATAACTTACAATGCCGGCTGCTGTTGCTGCCGGAATATTTGCTGTGATAAATCCGGAAAACACCGCATCCGGAGCATTCAAAGGTACCAATCCACCAGATGCTGCATTGATAAAAATCCGCATTGCATTGTTATCCGGAACAAACATGGTAAACGTAGTAGTCTTGTTGTTGATCGTTGGCAATAAGCCGCTTTTTATGATCAGCCTGTAATACAAACTATCGTTGGCAGAGGCTTTAAGTGTATCACCCAAAACCGAACCCGTTGCTTCAGGAGCTGCCGGACTCGTGATCTGTTCCAGATCCTTGTTACAGGAAGCTAAAATCGTCATTGCCGAAAAAGCCAACAAAAAACTGATCTTGATGCTGTTAATATTATATTTCATATTCAAAAATTTTAATTTAAAAGTTTAGTTATCAGCCTTCGTTAATAAATATTATAACCGAAACTCAGATAGTATAATCCGCCGATCTGAGAATTACCAATTGCATTATAATAATACTGGTTAAGCAGGTTGTTGGCTCCTAATTTCAAAATTGATTTTGTACTTGGTAATTTCAAACTGATCTGAGCATCCAGTGTTTGTACATCCGGTAAATTTCCGGTTGCGAAATCACCCTGGTATAAAAATCCCTGGGTCCATCTGTAATTGATATTGAATCCCAGGCGTTTTGCTTTTCCAAATCCTGAGTTTCCAAAAGAAGCATTTACTTTATATTTTGGAGCATTAAAATAAGCCACAAAATTGGTTGGAACATCTGTCAGGATATCTGAAGCAGCATTGGCTCCAATGGTGAAATTCCTTGGTAACCTGTAATCAAAACTCAAACCAAAACCGTACGTTTTTACTTTATCTGTAGAATTTACAGGAATAGAAAGCCTGTTACCAAGAGAAGTATCACTCAATGCGATCGGACCACCGCTGTTAGACTGAACTGTTACCCTTCTGCCGAGAAAATCCTGGTACTGACCAAAGTAACCATACAGGTCAACCAACATCTTGCTTTGCATTAATAAACCTTTATACCCAATTTCAAATGAAGAAAGAGATTCTGGTTTTAATTGCTGCACATTTACTTTATTGAAATTCCCTTTTCTCAGATCTTCAAAATCATATAATGGGTTACCAGCAAAATTGAACAAGGTTGCAAAGCCTTCGTTGCCTCCAATCAGGCGAACGCTACCAACACCCAGGTTGATATATTGCTGCTGGTTAGACGGGAAACGATATGCTGTTTGATAGGAAAGACGGATATTGTTATTTTCTTTCACTTTAAATAACAAAGTAGCCCTTGGGGTAAATCTTCCTTTAAAATTCTGATTCTTATCATAACGTCCGGAAGCGGTAATAGATATACGATCCATTAATTTTCTGGATGCCTGCAAATAAGCACCAAATTCACCAATACCAATAGTACCTGCAGAATCTGCAAACAAAGTACCTTCAGAATTCAACACATATTTTTTATAATTTACACCTACGATCACATCCGCAAATGCTTTTGTAATATGTGTCAGGTTATAATTTCCTTCTACACTATACAGGTCAGATTTATCCAGTAATAAAGCGCCTCCCTGTGAAATGGGTTTCTTACGTATACCATCATATGCTTTTTTAAACTGCTCGCTGGAAGCCAACGGGCGACCAACATCTGCAGTAGCTCTGGCAGCAGTATGCGCATCTGGATCAGATAAGCCATTCAATCTTGCTCCAAGATATGTTTGTGCATATTGTGAAAACCAACCAGTAGCACCGCCACTTGGCTTCCATGTTTCATTAAACAAACGGGTGGCAACAGTTGTATTGTATGACTCACCGGCATTTTCCTGGGTTGTATAAGCCCTGAATGACCAGTTTTTATTGTTCAATTCAAATTTATACTGACCCATTTTAAAGTCTTTCAGTGAGTAACGCTCACTTCCGGTGTACACCGTACTACCCGTACCCCAATATGCAGCTAAAACGGCTTCTGTGTTTGAAGTAACTTTATAATGAAGAGAACCAGCCAATTTGTAATTCACGGTATTGGGATTGGTAACTTCCTTTTCTGTATAACCAGTACGGGATACATTGATGGCTCTTCCACCGTTTAATGTATCAATAAAGTTCTTCAGGAAAGGGGCAGCACTTGCTCCAATGGCATTCAAAACGGCACTTCTGATCTCTGCTGTTGTTTCATCGCCATATACATTTATACCGTCGTAATTGGGATCAGATTGTCTGTCACCAGCCTTCACAGCGCCATTGGTGGCAGCACGGGCATAGTTCCTGTAATCTGTACCCTGCCAGTCTTTTGCACTGATCAGTTCCATGTTTATTTTAAAGGCAAATTTTTCAGAAATTTTCTTTGCCCATCTTACATTCCAGTTATTATATGCAGAAAGATCGCGTTGTCTTCCATCAGTATGCATCATTCCCACTTTTACCAGGAAAGAAAAACCCTGATATTTAAACGGGTTCTTACTTGTCATCAACAAGGTTCCGTTCATACCACCGGGACCGTATAATGCGGATGATGCTCCGGAAAGTAATTCCATATTATCAACATCCAGTTCGCTCAGTCCGATAATGGAGGCAACGGAGAAATTCAAACCGGGTGCCATGTTATCCATTCCATCAACCAATTGATTGAATCTTGTATTTCCGCTTGAATTAAAACCACGTGTTGTGGGTGTTTTAAAAGTGAGGGATGAAGTTGTTACATCCACACCTTTCAGACTGGTTACCACATCATAAAAACTTGCAGCAGGTGCAGTACGGATAGCTGCAGCACTTACCCTTTCAATGGATACCGGTGATTCCATGATCTTTTGCGGAACCCTGCTCGCTGAAACCACGATCTCCTGGCCCAAAGCGGAACTGGGCTTTAACTTTACATCCGAAAATTGGGAGGCATTGTTTACTGTGATTTCCTTTAATTCATACCCGACAGAAGAAATCAATAATGTAACAGGTAATGATTTTACAGATAATTTAAAATTTCCTTTGTCATCTGTAAAGGTACCTTCAGTGGTTCCTTTGATACTAACAGAAACAGCACCGGTAGCTTCATTAGTATTGCTGTTTTTCACGTTACCACTTATGCTAATTTCCTGGGCAAATGCAGTAACCGTAAAAAGATTAGTCAATAAAAAAGCAACCAAATGACTTGTAACTTTTCTCATATAGCGTTATTTTGGTTTAAAATATCTGGCAAAATAATGTAAGTTATAATGTGAATGAAATTTAATTTTAAACCGGCTGTTAAAATCTAATACATCTAAAAAAAAAGATATTCGCCGGATGGGTTTATTTTTGCGCATGATTCCATTTAATTTCCCCGGACAAACTACTTTTTATAAAGGCAAGGTAAGGGATGTATATACCATTTCTGAACAAATACTGGTTATGGTTGCCAGTAACCGGATATCCGCATTTGATGTGGTATTACCTCATCCCATTCCATATAAAGGCCAGGTTTTAAATCAGATCGCTGCTTTTATGTTGAATGCTACTGAAGATATTTGCCCCAATTGGTTACTGGATACCCCGGCTCCCAATGTAAGTGTTGGAAAAAAATGCATCCCCTTTCAAATAGAAATGGTGGTTCGGGGCAATTTGACTGGTCATGCCTGGAGGGTTTACCAAACAGGAAACAGGATCTTATGTGGTATAGAATTGCCTGATGGAATGAAAGAATATGATTTTTTCCCTTTTCCAGTCATTACTCCTTCAACTAAAGCTGCTGAAGGACATGATGAAGACATCAGTAAAGAAGAAATAATAAAAAAGGAACTGGTAAGCAGGGGTGACTGGGAAAAAATATCCGGTTATGCATTACAATTATTCGAAAGAGGAAAACAGATCGCAGCAAAACGGGGGCTGATCCTTGCAGATACCAAATATGAATTTGGAAAGATCGGGGATGAAATTTTACTCATGGATGAAATCCATACCCCGGATTCTTCCCGCTATTTTTATGCAGATGGATTTGAAGAACGTCAACAAAAAAAAGAAAAACAAATACAGCTTAGCAAAGAATTTGTTCGGGAATGGCTGATAGAGAATCATTTTATGGGTAAGGAAGGACAACAAATTCCTGCCATGAGTGCTGAATGGATCAGAACAATCAGCAACCGGTATATTGAATTGTATGAAAAAATAATTGATGAGAAATTCATTCCGTCAGATCTTGATGAACATCAAACGGAATTAAGTATTCTGGGATCTTTGAAAAAAATAGGATCGTTGGTTTAACTGTCTACAATTGTTCCATAATCAATGAGTAACTCCGTACCTGCAGCAATGTCTTCCAGAGCTTCAAAGTCTTCCCCGTCATTGATTGAAATAACATTGGCTTTATCCGAATGATTTAAAAAAATGACCAGGTCAACCATTTTAAATCCGTATTCCGGTACAAAATAATGTGTATCGTCAAATAGACAGTAATTCTCGATCAATGCCCTGCTGTGTTGCGGAAGTGTTGCAATTTCTTCTTTTGAAATTTGTATCCATTCACTTTTATCGTTGGAAAATATATTCCTTTGCCCTTTCTTTATATCTGTAATGGCAAATACACCGATGCCCTCCACAGCAGATGGTTTTAACTTCACAAATAAGCCTGTTGACAATTCTTTTAATAATTCTTCTTTATTCATGCCGTTCAAATTAAACAAGAAAAGTTAAAAACCAATTCATTCCTGAATATTTCGTAATTTCATAGGGCACCGGTTTTCTGGTTTTTCATACGGGAGCGCAAATTGGCACTTGTTGGTGTTTTTTCTTAGCAGCATCACTCTCACGCTTATCAGGAATAAACCTTTGCAGGAAACAATATTTTATCACCTTATAATTTATCCAGATGAATAAAAAATCAATAATTATCGGTTTACTCACAGCAGCAGCTGCAGGGGCCGTTGCCGGAATATTATTTGCACCTAGAAAAGGTTCTAAAACGAGAAAAAAATTAATCCGCAAAGGAAGAGAAAAAGCGGCAGGATTGAAAAGCGAATTGTCTGATATGGTTGATGACCTTACAGAGAAATTTTCGGGCGTTGCCAATGAAATGACGGAGAAATTTAAAAGATCAACTACAAGGGAAACAGAAGGCACTTAATTTCACCAGTTGGAGATAATTAAAAAAGCATTCATCATTTATGAATGCTTTTTTAATCCTGCAATTTGCAGTCTTTGTTTTGATTTATTGAAAACCATTCTTCCCTTATCAATTCCTTTTCTCATTTCTTTTTGCACATCTTCGGGCAGGTTTATTATTTCGAGGCATGATTCACTGCAACAGCTTTTGTATTTTTCAGCACAAGTTGCACATTGTATGAACAACAGATGGCAGGCTTCATTTTTACAATTCAGGTGTGTATCAGCCGGCACACCGCATTGGTGGCACTTCGCGATGATCTCATCGGTTATCCGCTCTCCCAGCCTGTCGTCAAAAACAAAGTTTTTTCCATGAAATTTATTGGGCAGGGATGCTTCTTTTATTTTATTGGCATAGTGTATGATACCGCCTTCGAGGTGAAAAACATTTTTGAATCCCCGGTGAAGCATATACGCACTTGCTTTTTCACAGCGGATCCCGCCTGTACAATACATGATGATATTTTTTTCCTGCTGCCCGTCCAGCATTTCTGCTGCCATGGGCAATTGCTCCCGGAATGTATCACTGGGTATTTCGATCGCATTTTCAAAATGACCTACTTCATACTCATAATGATTGCGCATGTCAACAACAATTGTTGAAGCATCTTCTGTTAGTTTATTGAATTCATCCGCATTTACATACCTCCCCTTTTTTGCCATATTAAATGCTGGATCTTTGATCCCGTCGGCTACAATCTTATCCCTCACTTTTATTTTAAGGACCCAAAATGATTTGCCGTCGTTATCAACAGCTATATTCAATCGTACATTATTCAGATTCTCAAAACTGTATAAGAAATTCTTAAATGCAACAAAATTATTCTCCGGAATACTTACCTGTGCATTGATTCCTTCCTGAGCAATATAGATGCGCCCAAATACGCCCAGCTCATTCAGACCTTTGTATAATGCATCTCTGAATAAGACAGGATCATTCTCTAAAAAATAATTGTAAAAGGAAACGGTGATCCGTTTGATGGTTTCTTTATACAGGAGTTCTTTAAGCTCCACTTGTGAGACACGGTTGTGTAATATTGCCATAAATTTTTATTTGATCCCGGTAAATCCGGGAAATCTTTTAAAGATTGGATGCTTGCAGGGCAAACCAAATTTGATTGCAAAAATATAGAATTAATTTGAGTTGAGAAATCCTATGTATTCCGCATGCTATAATTGCATTTTTGAAATGTTACTGATAAGAAACTATTATAAACTGATGCTTCTTCCACTTCTCCTGTTTCCGGATACGTTTCCACCAATAAGACCACCGGTACCAATACGAATACCCGTATGTCCCCTTTTCCTGTTTTCAAAAGCTGCAACAACATCTACCCTGAAAATCTTAAGGATATTTTCCAGGCCGGCAAAAAATTCTACATAATTATTAAACCTGTTCACATAAAATGTATTGGCGCCAGCAATCAGGTTCCAGTTGAGTTTTTTAAAGAACGGGACTTTATTTGTAAGCAATCCATTAAAATGATGTTCCAGATGTGCTATGGAATAAAAGGATTCGATGGTACTGTTTGAATAATAATTAGCCAACTGAAAACTATTCACATATTCACTTGCAGCAGCAGACTGGTTACCATTAAAATGCTGGTAATCCTGAATATTGATCTTATTGGTATTTAAAAATCCACCAACGCCGATCTTATATTTCAGCATACCGGCGAGTTTAAAATTCTTATCATCACTAACAGTCAATTTCCATTTATCAAAATCCACATCGCTTCCTAAAAGTTCATTGATTCCCTTTGTATATCCAACAGTGAATGTTGGATACTTAGAACCCAGTGATATTTTACTGTATGGAAGTTGAATATATTTCTGGCCGGGTTTAAAACTCATATTGATCGAAAGGATCAATGCCTGGTGGGGAAATATTTCGGATCTTGTTACGCGTTGATACGGGTAATTCGGGCTGATGTTTATACTGTCTTTTTTAAAGAAAGTATACTTCGTGGTATTTTCCAGTGGAATCCTGTCTTCATATAAAAGATTCACATTTAATCGCATCCCGTTTTCAAATCGTCTTGAATAATCAATACTTCCAAAATAATTCTCATAGGTCTTGATATGATTTTTTCCATATAGCAAAACACTGATACTGTTCACTAAAGGTATCAAAGGACTTTCTTTATTGTATTCACTTACTCTTTTTCCTCCACTAAAGATCCATGCATAGCGTTTAAATTTATTATTCGCATCAACGTCTCTTGTTCTGAAACCTACATTCAGCCAGGCATTCAAATGTGTGTTATTGAAACCATAGCGAAAATTTGGCTCTACGGATAAATGTGATTTCATTTTTTTCAGATACGTATTGAATCCGGCATTGATATTCAAAACCACTCCTTCGGCAGGATTGTATTGCAGGTTTTGTATCGGTGATTCTATAAACCAGGAATACGTTTGTTTGATACTGTAATGAGTCCGGTGAACACCACTCCATAAGGCTGAAAGCGGTTTGATCTTTCCCTGTTTCTTATTCAATGAATCCACATCCGTCTGTTTTAAAACTGCATCTTTTTGGAGTAGATAAATGCTGTCTTTGACCTGGTAATCCAGTTGTTCCTCCAGTTCCAGCGGAACCGGCCTGGTACTATCCCAATACGCCTTCGTTTTTTTATTTACCGCGGTATCGTATTTGATAACAATGCGGTCGAAGAATTTTTTCGGAAAAACGGGATTGATGCTGTAACTGGAATATACACTCAGGAAATTCCCGATGGCATCTATTTTAAACTGGTTGAAACTGAAATGGAGCAACTGGCTTTTCAATCGCCAAACATCAGCACTAACGGGAACATGCATTTGAGTTATCTGTAGTGTATCCATTATTTCCAACTGGGATGTTTTGGTAAGACTCAGATCAAAGCTGTGAATACGCCAGTCGCCATCCGTAATATTCAGGATGCCACTGAAAAGGGGTTCGTATTCCCGACGGGGGCTTACACGGATACTGTTGATGGCTACTCCGTTTTCCCAAAACGTACCCAGGAACTTAAATTTATAATAACGGATGGCAGCATCTGCAATGGGTGAGACAAACCCTCTTGGATTAAATCGTTCTGTAAAAACGGTCACATTGTTGGTATACAAACTGATGAATGCCGGAAAAGTAAATCCAAAATCACCGCTGCCACTAACCCTGCTGCTCAACACTTCCATCTTAAACTTATCGGGTTGTTGTGTATTCACTTTTGAAATAGATTCAGATAAATACACAATTCCTTTTCCGCTGGAATCAAGCCCCATTTCTTTGCGGTCTGTATCAGGTATTTTTCTTCCGAATATTTTTGTAGGCAGGTTACGGAGTTTTATCAGATCCTTGCTGTACAGGTCGCAGGTAAAAGCATTTACTTGTGTTTTATAGTATTCTCTTTTTTTGATAGCCTGCCGGATGATCTCATAAGCCGGATCTTCATCCCCTGCTTTAACAATAACCTCTTTCATTAAAAGTTTTTGCTCAGATAAAATAAAGGTTACTTCTATATCTTTTTCAACCAGTATTTTTTTTTCCACTGCGGTATAACCAATATTCTGACAAACAAGTGTATACATTCC
The DNA here is from genome assembly GCA_037969135.1 of Ferruginibacter sp. GTDB lineage: Bacteria > Bacteroidota > Bacteroidia > Chitinophagales > Chitinophagaceae > Ferruginibacter. The sequence goes on along the minus strand of JBBKWV010000106.1, from coordinate 4,766 downwards.
GGGAGGCAATGAAAAGGAAAAATTGGCTTTATTATTTGCACTGGCACCAATGGAACTACCCTTTACAGTTATGGATGCGAAAGGCAAAAGATCTCCTTTATCATTGAAAACAGTTCCAATTACTTTTTGAGCAGAAATATTTATTGAAAAAAGAAACAGGAAGGCAGTGAAAATTATTCTCATATGCATTTTGCTATAAAACGAATTTAGCAGCCAATTTGTTAGTGAAATACTAAAACTTAAATTATTTTTTTATCAGATTTCTGAATAAAGATCCCGTTAATGAAGCAAACCCGGCTACTATAGCCCCTATCAGCCCGGTTACCACAATCAGCAAATAAGGATTATCCACTTTCAAAATGACCATCGAGATCTTATGGGCAAGTATATGATCATTTAAAAAACTGATGCGGAAACTCAATCCTGCCCATAAGGCAAAAAGGGATAAAAAACCGCAAACAAAAGCAGTTCCCGGTTTCTGTTGTATTGTAGCGGAGATCAGAAAACAAACCACCGCAATATAGTACCAGGGCATAAACAAGCAAACAACAAAGCTTAACAGTGCCATTAAAATAAAAGAAATAATGAATTTCATGATTGGTTTATTGTTTATTGTAACGTATTAAAAATCCTTCTCATTGAATATGTAACTATGATTTATTAAAAGTCATCACCCACTTTATACGTTTGTCGTGTAAATCATTTTTTGTCATCATCCAAAGTGGATAATATTTACCAAGCACCCATTGATCAACAAAACTATCATAGAACCTGCTACCGGGATTGCCACTTTGCCCACCTGGATAAACAGCATAAGCTTCTGTATTTTCTGATAATTGAACGATCATTCTCCAACTTGGCCCGTGATTTTCTTTCGTTGCATTGATGATATTCGTTCCACCTCCAATTGGCAGGTGCAAACGGCTGAATGCCGGTAATTTCAATAAATGGTTTACATGGGTATCCTTGTATCTTGCCCATTCCAATTTACCTTCCTTTTCTATTTTAGTAAGTATGGTTACGGCTTTTTTAAATGCTGCATTGGTCATATCTGCCAAAGACTCAACGGTTGTTGTTGAAATATCATCTAAGAATTTATAGGCAGAATCCCTCAATACGGATTCGAGTAAAGTGCTTTCAAACGGCTTTATGATTGGTTGGGGGGCATTTTTAAATTCATCGGAATAAACCGTATCCTTAAAATATTTCCATGTCAACACAAATACGGTAGCTCCCCTGCTGTTAGAATCATTTTTTAAATCCCAGTTATTTAACAGCTCAAAATATTTCTTCTCCTCAGTATTTAATTTTAGTTCATCGATATTTTTTAAAAATATGGGCCTTGCCATTTCTGCAAATACATTGTAATTATTTGTTTGCAAATCCATCATATCCTGTGCGGTGATATTTTGCATAGTTGCCAATTTGCGGTTTATGATCAAACCCCTGGGTGAAGGATATTCTTTTCCCAGGTAATAGGGGTAAGTAGAATCAACCGGACGCTGATTGGCACTGCTTACAAAACCCCGTTCAGGGTTATACTGAAAGGGTGTTTCATCCATTGGTATCATCCCCTGCCACATATAACCGCTATCGGTACCCGGCATAATATAATCTCCCTGGCCCTTCCATTTCGCAGGAAACTCACCCTGTGTACGCAAAGCAATGTCACCGTTCTTACAGGCAAAGACCACGTTTTGTCCGGGGGTATGCAGGTAGCTTGCCGCTTCGGTATAATCGGCATAATTTTTTGCGTGGTTGAGTTTATTGAAGATCAATAATTCATTACTCGGGTCATGTGCTTTCCAACATACAGCAAAATTCTTATCATTACCCGTTATATTACCGCTGAATGAATGATCATACATAACAGGGCCGAATACTGTATAAGCTACGGTATCTATAAAATCAGGTTTGCCGGCAATTTTTATCTGCTCAATTCTGAACGTAGTTTTCTTCCATTCATTATCAAACCAATATTCATTCCTGCTCTCATCTTTAAATTTTATTTCATAATAATCTCTTACATCACGGCCAGCATTGGTGAAACCAAATGCACAACTGTCATTATAGCCGATGATGATACTTGGAGCGCCCGGGAATGTTGCACCATAGGCATTGAAAGATGGAGTGGAAAGCTGCATTTCGTACCAGAGTGAGGGCAGGTTTAAACCAAGATGCGGATCATTGCACAAAATAGGTGAACCGCTTTTAGTTTTAGAACCACTTACAGCCCAATTGTTGCTTCCGTTGTCTTTATCGGGTTTTTCAAATTCCTGCACGGAAATATTTTCATTGTTAAAATACAATGAATCAGCATTGGCAGGAATGACCGGGTTAACCTTAGGTAGCTGAAAAACCGTTCCTTTTGGAATGATCGGATCCAACGAATCCTGCATAACCGGATAGAGCAATGCAAAATCTTCTTTACTGAAATATTTTTTGGCATTCGTCATTTCAAAATCATTCTCATGAGCGGCCAGATCATATGACATATACTTTAAGAACAAGGCAGATTTGAGGTTACTCCATTTACCTGGTTTGAATCCCAATAATTTATATTCTAATGGCAAAGTGCTTTCGGTTAAACTTTCAATATATGCATTGACACCGGCCGTATAGGCATCACATTCCTTCTTGATCATTTCATTTGCTTCCATTTCCTTTAAGGAGTTTTCAGCGGCATAAACCATTCCCAGTCTCCGGAATTCACGATCATGGTTAAGTGCAATTTCCCCCACCACCTCGCTGGCCCTTCCTGCAGCAGATAAAGTCTGCAGATCCATCTGGAATAACCGGAACTTTGCGTGCAGGTATCCCTGAACGAAATACACATCATTTTCCGCTTCTGCCATGATATGCGGCACCAGTCTCTCATCAAAATAAACACTTACTTTTCCTTCCAGATCCGGAAAATTAAAGCCGGCTGTATAATCCATATTCACCGGTTCGGCATTTTGCCATACTCCTTCCTGCGGGGCAAGTAGTTTCCCAAGAGGGGCCGGCAATAAAATTTTTGAATTTAATATTAAACACAAGGCAAGGGTAACCAATGCCGATAAGGAGAATGTGAATACTTTCATGTCTGATTTTAAAAGCTGTAAATTAAATTAAATTAATTAATTGACCTTATCCATTTATACCCGTTTGAGATAAAACTTCATTCTCAAATAAATTCATAGATAATTAAACAGGCATTTTTTACATTTGCCGGATGAATGAATCTCTGAGTGAACACACAAAAAATATTTTAGGCCTTCAGTTACCTACAGATCCCAGGTGGGTTAATCTTGCTGAAATGCAACTGGAAGAAATACTGACAGACCATGCTTATTGCGAACAGAAAGCAGCTACAACCTGCATCAGCCTCATTCAAAAAAATGCAGAAAAAGAATATTTACTGGAAGAATTGAGCCCGATTGTTACAGAAGAATGGGGGCATTTCAGAATGGTGCTTGCTGAATTGAAAAAAAGAAATTTAAAACTGGGGCTTCAGCGCAAAGATGTTTATGTAAATAAATTATTTGAATTCCAGGTAAAAGGAGGCAGCCGGGATGATAGTTTTCTTGACCAGATGCTGATAATGGCATTGATCGAAGCTAGAAGCTGTGAACGGTTTAAAAGATTAAGTGAAGGGCTTGATGATGAATACATGCGAAAATTCTATCGCATGTTTATGGAAAGCGAAGCGGGACATTATACTTTATTCATCAACCTGGCAGAATATTATATTGATAAAAAGATCGTCAGAAAAAGATGGGCTCAATGGCTCGTGTATGAAAAAGAATTGATGAACAGCCAGGAACTGAGGGGCGACCGGATCCATTAATTAATTATTTCTCCTCAACTTTGATCGTTGTATTATTGAAAGCTTTTTTTTCCTCTTCCATATTTATATAAGGATACCGTTTTTCTAATTGCAGTACTTTATCCAGATTTGTTTGCAGAAATTTTTTATGTTGCTCAGATTCGGGGTTAAAGGCCTTGTGCTTTTTTGCCGAAACAATTACAGCGATCTCTTTCATCAACAATTTTGTTTGTTCATCAATACAGGTTGCCATAAATTTTCCCCACACATAATTGGTAGCTGCATAATTCGGGTGCACCATATCTTCTGCATAAAAACGGTAATCCCGCAGATCATCAATAACCAGTTCATAAGCCGGGAAATAAAAAATATCCGAATCATTTGTCAGTGAATGAACAGCCTGTATCAATGCTGCTTTGCTGCGGTTATTTTCAATAAAACCTTCACGTAAATGCCGTACAGGGCTGATAGTAAAAATAAATTTCACCCGGGGATTTATTTTTTTAACGTTGCCGATCATGTCACTTACAATCCGTTTTATTTCATCAGCTCCCAATAATCTCCTTTTGAATTTATCAGCCGGTACTTTATGACAATTGGCAACCACATTGCTGTAATTTCCATCCGTCACAACGTTTGTATCCTCATAAATAAACGCCGATCCCAATGTAAGTAAAACCCAATCCGCTTCTTTTATAAATTGATGGGCGTTTAGTTGTGATTGATTTATCTCAGCCAGTGCCTTTGTTTTATTTATATGAGAAAAGCGGGTATGGTGCTGCCAGCTTCCCCATAATTCATTGTGGTAAAAAAGTTCTTCTTCAGAATATAGTTTCCCGGTGGCATAGGTATTGATTGCTTTACATATACTTACCGGGTTGAATAATATCCCATGAGGGTTGTCCAATATGCTGAATTTATGCTGGCTGAGCTTATTGCCGATCTGCTCAGTAAAACA
>JBBKWV010000105.1:0-4621 GCA_037969135.1 Ferruginibacter sp. | reverse complement strand
GTATCCCTGAACCGAACCGTATCTGAAACACAGCCATTGTTTATCCAGTAAAAATCTGATGTCGGCGGGTCATACACATTCAATTCAAAATCCCTTTCAAAACTGTTACCACATCCTTCTGAAGTTGTTGTTCCGGCAGTAATTGTTACCGGGTAAACACCTGCAGGAGTATACATGGAAGTAGTGGTTAATTTATACCGCCATACCTGTCTGTTACCAATAAAATAAGTTGCATCCAGTATGCTTGCCGGATTTGCAATTGTTACATTCGGTAATGGTGAAGACAAAGGGAATCCATGAAAATTCCAGAATAATGAACTCGGTTGAAATGGAAAAGTAACACTGTAATAAAATGGTGTGCCGGTACATGCTACCGGATCTATAGAAATACTATAAGGATTGAGGGGTGTAAGAAAATTATACAGGTCACGGATATTGGTACCTGCATTATACCCATATGATTCTGCGTTACCAAAACCATAAGCTATGGCATTAAATCCGGAATCGGATTGAATCTGGCGAAAACCGGCTGCTACACTTTGAATTAAATAGGAATAGCCTGGATCCTGCGGGTGAACGGTAAATAATGCAGGATTAACAAGCACTCCATCTAATGTAAATGAACTGATTGCTGTGCCCGTATTTGGAATTACCACATTGATATAATGCTGTGTAATGGCAAAGTTTCCGGTTGCGTTCCAGTTAAGTTTTGCCAGGTTCTGTTCTACCGGGCTTAAATAGATCACTTCGGGATCCCCGGGATTACCATTGCCACATCTCGACTGTGATGTAATATACTGAGCAACTATGATGGGCAAATCAGATTCAATTTTTTGCTGAACAGCAGTAGCCGGAATTTCGTAATAAAAATTATTTATTAATGGAAAAGTGATTGCTGCACCGTTAACAGTAACAACAGCAGCCGGATCTGATACACAGATCCTGTAAATATTATTGGTCATATTCCCACCGGTATGACAGGTCAGGTATTTTTTACCCCAGGCTGTTTTTGGAAATGCCTGTACCATATAATTATCAGAGGAAGAACCCGTGCCTGTACAACTTATTCCTATACGTCCGCTTCCCGAAAAAACGCCAATCCTTTTACAGGCACCTGTACCACTTGCCACACTTTTTATTTTTGACCCCGTAAGATCAACGCCCGTATAAGTGGCATTCGGACCACCTGAACCTCCGGTCAATTGTCCCATAACATTATACACCTGTCCCTGGGTGAGGTTTATGGTAAAAGTAACATTTGCAGGATGATTGATAGTGGCAGCACTGGGAGTAATTTCCACTGTGGTTGTACCGGTATCACAGGCTACAACATAGAACCAGCAATTGGAATTATTGGTATTGGAAATATTTTCGTAATTGATCGAATAATATTCCTTGCCCAAGGTACTTGTGGGAAATAAAATGGTTGCCCCCGAAACATTTGAATTATAAATATGTGCATAAGCCACAACGGGTTTATCACTTACAATATGAATTCCTTTATTTTCCGGTGCAGTGGATTCAGTCCTTAATGCGGCATCCTGTGGAGCAAATTTTGGAATAGCCGCAGAAGTTATTACTGTTGGTAGAGGTCCGCTTGTTAAAGTCTGGGTATATCCGATACCGGGAATGCTGATAGTAATTGTTGTAACCTGATCTGTTGCAAAATATAAAACCATGTCCTGGCTTCCCCCACTTCCACCACTTGTCATCCTTTCATGATATCCATAAGCCACCCAAAAATCCTTTCCCCTGTTTGAGAAATCCTGAGAATATGTGGTTAATGCATATAAAACAGTCATTAACAAAAGCAAATATTTCCTCATTTGTATTGGTAAAAATTTAAAGTATTGAAAAACGTTATTTCATCGGTAACAGATTACGAATTGGGGATAAAAACAGCCTGTAAATTAAGAAAGTTATTTCACAATATTCTGACCATTTATCCTTTTAATGAACATATTATTAAGATTTCGCTTAAAGTTGACTCCGACTGATTTATTCTGTAAAAGTTTAAATCAAAAAAGAGCTGCATAGAAATGCAGCTCTTGTTAAGAACCTTTCGATTCTGTAACCCCCAAAGAAAACATCTTTAATATAGTATCGGCATCTTGTTCTTTATATCCGGATTGATAAAAGACATAGATTCCATTTTAATCGGTTTGATTGTTTCGCTCATAAATTTTTTACCGGTTTTACTGAAATGAACCACACGGTAACTGGTAAATTTATTACGAATGCTGATCTTATCCTTGTATTGAAACTCTTCCCCTGTTTTAGAAGGATCTGGTCCCAGAACCAATGCAATGGTTGAAAAATCTTTACCATTTGCACTTCCCTGCACTTCCCAATAATTTCTGTTAATATCTCCGTTTGTTTGCCAATCGATATAAATTCTTTCATTTTTTTCGTATGCTAATAGCTTGATAATCAAAATATTTTCAGCATCTGACGCTGATTGTGCTTTAGTTAAAGAAGCCATACCAAGCAAAATGGCGAGAAATATGATTGTTGTTCTTATCTGAGACATCGTATTACTTTTATTTATTATTGACAAACCAATCCCCTTAACCTGTTTGGGTATAAATAGATATTAACCGGAATAAGTAACGTTGATTTTTTAAAGTTGTGGGGTGGATATCGCACAACTTTGTCAGATATCAGAAAAGATGATTGCAGGAAGAAGAATAATTGATCTGGTAAACCTTACAAAATATTACCAGACTAGATAGTAGTTTTTACAACATTGCTTGAAGAAGCATTGTTATTATTTTCAATTGTAAGAACCCTGTAGTAAACCTGGCCTGCCTTCAGATTCTTCACATTTTGCTTAAATTTAAAGCTGTTATTGTTCTGAGAAGGATCAGCACCTAAAACCAAACCTATAGTGGTAAATGTCTTACCATCTGTGCTTGCCTGTACTTCGCAAAAATTAGTATTCACGTTTTCAGCAATATTCCAATCAATAAGCAGGTTGTTATTTACAACAGTTGCTTTTAAATTAGTGATAATTGCATTATCAGCAGGAATAGTCTGTGCAAATGAATTTGTAAATACAATCGATAAAAAGGCAGCTAAAGTGATGTTGCGCAGTTGGGTAAAAATTGTTCTCATTTTTCTTTCTTTGTGGTTGAGGTTGAGGTTTCTTGTTTAGAAAAAGGACAGCGGAGGTAAAGCGTCATCCTTAATTCTAACACAAACATAATACCTGTAATTTTAGCATCAAAGCTTTTCCTCCGTAATTTTACTAAGTTTCGAGTTTATTTACGGAACTCCTGCTTTCAAGAAAAACCTACTATTCCAGATGCTTTATTTGCAGATAATTTTCAACAAATTAACCACTATATTGAATTTCATCTAATTTATACTCAATTTGTGTCATTTTTCAAGCTAAAATTGACCAAAAAACACCGTTCACTCTAACTATATGGTAAATTCCGCAGCATTTTTCGCATATTCCATAAACTGAATTCGGTCAGTCCATCAAATGATCTTCCCTAAAATTGTCCTTTTATGCTCCCAGAGTAATTTTTTATCCTGATCTATGTGATCATTTCCTTTCTCACAGGCTTCCGGCTCATTAAAAAACTAAAAGCAGGATATTCCTTTCTGTAGATCACGTAAAATAAAAAACCCCGCCACATGGGTGACGGGGTTCGGGTTAAATAATATTTATCTACTGTTTTATCAGTTTTTCTGTGAAGGTCTTTTCATCCGTAACCACATAAAGAATATATGGTGTGGCCGGCAGTCTGTCCAGATCATTTACAACGAACCAGTTGAAACCTTTCAAACCTTTCACCGTTTTAGTATATACCGTTTTACCGGAAACATCGATGAACTTAAGATGCACATCACTGTTTTTGGTTAGCGTAAGGTATATATCCAGTTTGCCGGTAAAAGGATTGGGCATTACCCTGGTATCCAATGAAGCATCAGTGTTATTATGTATTGTTATGATCTTACTGTACACAAAAGATCCATCCTTGTCTACCATTTTCAAGCGGTAGTAGTTCCTACCTTTCTCCGGCGATGGATCCACAGTGGTGTAATTACTTTCCTCATTGCTGTATCCCTTGGCATTCACCTTGGTCAGGTAGCGGAAATCCTGACCGTTCAGACTGCGCTCTACATCAAAATAGCCGCTGTTTGATTCTGAAGATGTTTTCCAGAAAAGGTCCACTTTTGTTCCGTTTAACTTGCCACTGAAATCTACCAGTGTAATTGGCAACAGGGTTACCCAGTTTACCCTTATTGTTGCGGGTGTGGGGTCGAACAAACCTGCTGCATCCATGGAAGCATAGTTGAAAATGGTATTTACAATTCCATCATTGGGATCTATTTTCAGTAAAGCCCCGTTAAAATTAGTGATCACCTGGTTAAGGCTTACCAGTACAAAATTATAATACAGATCTGCCCCTGTTGGCAAGCTGGTTATTTTAAACGTTTTACCAGTGCCCAAAACACCATCTTCAGCATCTGTTCCTGTCAATGCAGGTACAGCATATAAAAGTCCGGGGGTATTCATGGCATAAGAAACTGTTTTATCGTCTGAATCCGGTAAACGTTCAATTCCAAAATTTACGGTATGTACATTTGAATTACCTGTATTTACGGGAGC
>JBBKWV010000104.1:0-3949 GCA_037969135.1 Ferruginibacter sp. | reverse complement strand
TAAAACCATAATCTTTCATTTCGGTGGGTTCTGTTCCACCTGCTTTTAGTCCATTAGTCATTAGATTGTTCACTTTATCAATGTTGTCCATTGATAAAGAAAAAAGTCCTGCTAAATTTAATTTTGTGTCAGCTATTGGTTTGGTCGCAAAAATCTTAAACTTTTCGTGAGTCAAAAGCATTACAAAAATATGTTCACTCCAAACCATACACTTTCCTGCGTCATCCGAAAATTGAGGATTGTTCGTAAAGCCTAATGTAGTATAAAAGTCCATAGATTTTTGCAGATCTTTTACTGCTAAATTGATAAAAATTTGTTTTGCCATTTTATTTAAAATTTCTTGTCAAGTTAGTACAAATTTTAATTTTTTAGGTCCTTCGGCAAGTGTCGCTGCACATCGTTCACAGCTTTGCGTTCGGCAAGGCATTTGAAAAATGTCCTGTACGGAACTGCTGCTGGGTAAAGTTATCAATGTTGATGATAAGAACTACAGCTTGTATTAACCCAATTATTGTTCAGCAAGACCGTAAAAAAATCAAAATTTATTTGGTTTTTTATACAGATCATGTTTTATGTTCGCTTTTATACGCTACTTCCCATTAAATTGAGCCAATCAAAGAAATTACCCATTAAATAAAGTTCAGTTGGTGTAGGAATTGACAAAAAAAAATGTCAATGAAATTTTGCCTTTGATGTTCTTTTGAATTCTTTGAACAGCCATTGTTGTGTGTTGAGTGATTGTGTATTTGCCAAAAAAACACACATCAGAGGTGTATTGTTTTTTTGAACACCAGCTAGGGGGTGAAATGCTAATGTTTTTTAGTTGTTCCTTCCGGTTTCTACCTGAGAGTTTATTAATGCGTTATAGCAATTGCAAAATCTGGAGTATTGGGTGTTGGTACAAGAGTCGGATGCTGCCTGTCACCGGTTAATTTTCTTACACGCTGTGAGATATAAAGGGACAAACTCGTATAGGTAACTTCCTTTTCTTCTCCTACTGATGCAGCGCCATTCAGGCCTTCTATCAGTGCTTTGGTGAATGCGCCATTTCCCCAAACAGGATCTTCAAGTGAAGTTTCTTTGCCTGTACTGCTTGTAATTGTTATCGCACCAGCACCCTTTACTGTACTTGTAAGTAAATTTATTAGACCATTAATATAATTTCCGCCAGCACCCATTATGTTGCCACTATGGCATGCATCAATAAAGACGATTACTTTTCCTTCAATGGTGCTTTGTGTTTGTTTGAGCTCTTCAAAGTTTATACAGGTTGATCTCAGGTATCTGACATCTGCATCCACTGGGAGCATATAATAAATGCCATTTTGATCATTTACACCATGACCTGCAAAGAAGATCATAGCTATATCTTTTTTAGTTGTCTTTTCCTGTATCCATTGTAGGCCATTGAGAATATTTACTTTATTGGCCTCTTTTTCAGTTAGATTTTTCACAATAACTTCATTATAAAGACCGCCTTTTTGCTGAACTAAAGCCGATGAAAAATCTTCGGCATCCTTAGCAGCAAGGGTAAGTCTGTATTCTGCTTTATTATAATTGCTAATGCCTATTGCTAAAATAAAAAGGTTGGGTTTTACAATAACTTCGTTTTTGATGTTTTCTGAAGTTTTCCATTTAATGTATAGGTTGGCTTCGGGGCTAGTACCGTTTTCATTTTCTGCCAAAAGAGTGATAATGCAGTTCTCTTTCGGAATGAGCACTTTTATTTTATTAGTATGTGTGGTTTCAGTCAGTACTTCCCTTTCAGTTGCAACTGGTCGTCCATTTACCAAAACCTTAATACTTTTTGCAGGTGCGTCAGTGGGACTATTTATACTGTAATTAATGCTAATTATATTGCTACTTACTGTGCTGCCATTTTCTGGGCTATTAATAGTAATTGTGGGAGGCGATTTATCAGTAATATCTTCTATTTCCGATTTTTCTTTTTTTTCACCTTTGCGAAGATTTGCTAAAGCAATGGCTTTACTTTCATCATAAGTTTCTAAAATTCCGTCAATAATGTCAGGACGGTAAAACTGTTCCCTAAATCTCGATACTGGAAAAAACGAAGGTGATTTATTAACTCCATTATTTACATGCCAGCCTAGAAAATCTTCACCACCCGGTGAAGCATCGTAATAGCCAGATGGGGTAAATAATACCCATCTTTTTTTATCATTATTTAAATAGTATGCAAGCAACTCTTTGCCATCTTCCATTCGGAACCAACGAATTGTTCCATCACTTAATGCAGCAACTACAACTTTATCATTTCCGCTAATATTAACAGCCCATGCTCCACCTACACTTGTTTTTGTAGCCCAAAGAATATTTCCTTTACTATCTGTTTTAAATATTTTGCCTCCATCTGCGCCAAAAACTATTTCAGTAGCATTACTGTTAATATCCACTGATCTATTATTCTCCCAATATTCAATGGTATCGCCATTAATGACTGGCCGGCCCTGATCATTCCATTGTGTCACTTTTATGCCCTTAGTAGTATCGGTCATAGATGGGAAAAGTGTGTTTTCATTATGAAGTAAGCGATCACTTAAGTCAAAACTGAGAGATGTTTCGAATTGGGGTGTAAAGCTAATATTGCTCCCGGCATGGCTTACTTTCAGGTGTTTTGTGTTCACTCCAGCATAATAATCATTATTTCCAGCTTCATATTGCCAAACGGGTACACCAAATGAGTCTGTTACTATCAAATGAGGATAGGCAGCCATTATCACAAGATTCCCATTAGGTAGGGGTTTAATATCTTCTGCGATGTTTTTAGGTATTAATTTGATATCTGTATACTTTCCTTTTCCTCCCTCTTCCCAGATACGTATTATTTTTACCCATCTACCGGCAGCTGTGTCAACCAATTTGTCGGCAAAACGGCTTCCTATTAGGCGGCTACCATCAGCATTAAAACTTAAATTAGACACCGTGCCATTTAGGTTTTCAGTATTAGGAGTTAATAACAGTCGTAGACTACCTGCCTCACGCAATTCAATAGTTTGAACATCCTCATAACCTATTGCAATTATAGTACCTGCGGGATTATAGCATATTGAAAGAGGTTTTTTCCCGCTCAATTGCTTTTCTTCACTTAACAAAAGGAACTTATTATCATATTGTCGAATAGTGCCATCATAACTTATTGTCGCCAGCCGGGATCTGGAATCAAAAGCCAGATTTCTAACACTGCCCTTGTACCCCTCTAAATGTTTATATAAATTCCAGTTGGCAGTATTGTAAATAAGAACTCCACTTTCTCTACTCATTCCAACGGCAATAAATCTTCCATCAGGGGAGAATTCAATATCATATATATAATTAGGTATTTTTTTAATTAATTGTAAGATATTACCTGTTTGAATTGATATGACATAAATAGTGCTGAAATATTTATTTTCCGACTCTGTTATGCCGGATAAAATACCGATACTCCCATTTGGTGATATAGCACAAGCAGAGATATACCCCTTACCGGATGAATCAATTGGGATACGAAACACTTGCAATTGTTTGCCGTTAGTGGCGTCCCAAAGCCTCGCAGTATTATCTACTGCACAGGTTAAAATCAATTTTCCATCTTTGTCAGTAGAAACTTTTAATCCGTAAGCAGAATGCATACCCGTTTCAATCCTTAAAAAGGGTTTGTTAGTCTGACCATTGGCAGCTAAAGTAAATCCAACAATTAGAGAAATGATTGAAACTTTCAAGAGGTGCTTTTTTCTGGGTTACTCTAATATGAATATAGATTTTTTTTAGGAAAAATGTACCGGGCCTCCTCAAAATGTAAACGAGGTTTTTATAATTCAAGAAACATCGTTTATCTGTATTTATTTATTATAAGAATCCGACTTTTTAAGGATATCCATTATCCTTAAAAAAATAAAACACTATCTTCGCACCCGACTCCACTTAGATGACACGGCAAGTTGTAAGC
>JBBKWV010000103.1:0-20538 GCA_037969135.1 Ferruginibacter sp. | reverse complement strand
ATATTGGCGATGGTAGGAGGAGGATTAACAACCGTGACCTTAAGTATCATTTTTAAATCATTACCTTTTGGTTTGGATGCAAACCTGTTTGGCATTCTCACTTCATTCATTTTATTTACCGCAGGCAGCTATATATTGCCCGCAAACTATTCAACATTAAAAAAACTATGATGGAAAATATAATTATAGATACACAAACAGGTAAACATGCACTGTTTACTGATGATGCTATTGCATCTTTTTTATTTCAGCACCTCGATCAGTTTGGCGACAAAAAAGAACTCATATTAAAATGCCTGGATTATGTTTTTAATCCGGATCGTGGTGGATTTGTTGTGGTAGCACATGAAGATGGAAAGATTGCAGGCGCAGTTGTTGTTAATGAAACAGGTATGAGTGGGTATATCCCTGAAAACATTTTGGTGTATATCGCTGTTGATAAAGCACATCGTGGAAAAGGACTGGGGAAAAGTCTGATGCAAAAAGCGATGGAAAGGGCAACCGGCAGCATTGCCCTGCATGTGGAACCGGATAATCCAGCAAAATTTTTATACGAAAAATTGGGCTTCACCAATAAATATCTTGAAATGCGTTTGCAACGGTAATCAAAATGGAAACAACTTTATCACATCTTATTGAATTACGGCATTGGCTACATGCCCATCCCGAAATTTCGGGCAGTGAAAAAAATACGTCTGCACATGTAATCGGTTTTATACAGAATCATAACCCGGATCATCTGATAACAAATGTTGGAGGCGAAGGAATATTGGTTTTGTATGATTCGGGCAAACCCGGACTTACATTGCTTTTCAGGGCAGACATGGATGCATTGCCCATACAGGAAATAAATGAATTCAAACATCGTTCTGTTACAAATGGTATATCGCATAAATGCGGACATGATGGCCATACAACGATTTTATGTGGCCTGGCAGAAAAACTTGCAGCACAAAGACCGGCAAGTGGAAAAGTATATTTATTATTTCAACCTGCAGAAGAAACGGGTGAAGGGGCTGCAAAAGTTGTTCAGGATCCCAAATTCAATGTACAACCTGATTTTGTTTTTGCACTGCATAATTTACCGGGTTATGAAACAGGGAATATTGTGTTGAAAGATGGTTTGTTTTCTGCAGCAGTGAACAGTATTATCATCAAACTGAAAGGAAAAACAGCACATGCTGCAGAGCCGGAATTCGGAATGAATCCTGCCAATGCCATCAGTGATATCATAACATTTGCAGATAAACAAAATCACAATGTTCCGGAAGATGAAAACTTTCAACTGCTTACTCCGGTGCATATCCATATGGGAACAACAGCGTATGGCATATCGGCAGGAGAAGCTGCGCTGCATTACACTTTACGTTGCTGGGATAATGACAGATTGAGAAGTCTGGAAAAAACCATCATAAACAAATCAACAGAAATTGCAATAAAATTTGGGTTAGAACCAGCTTATGAATTTACCCAAACCTTTTATGCCAATAATAATAACAAGCAAGCAAATGATCTGGTAAGATTATCGGCCAAACAAAATAGTTTTACCATAGAAGAAAAATCGGTTCCATTTAAATGGGCCGAAGATTTTGGATATTTCACATCACAATATAAAGGTTGCATGTTCGGATTGGGTGCAGGAAAAGACCAGCCCGCATTGCATAATCCGGATTATGATTTCCCAGACAGCATCATCGGCACCGGCGTAAACATTTTTCATTCCATCGTAAAAAATTTATTAACAACATAATGTTTGAATCCTCCGTCATAGAAATAAGCAAATCAGCATTAGAATATAATCTGAAATTTTTAAAGCAACGTATCGGACCTCATGCAAAATATTGCAGTGTGGTTAAAGGCAATGCTTACGGCCATGGGATTACGGAATTTGTAAAACTTTCCATGGAATGCGGAGTGAATTATTTCGGAGTTTATTCGGCCGACGAAGCCTTTAAAATAGTAAAGGCAAATAAAAAGCACCCGGAAATTTACATCATGGGGTATGCAGAGAATGAAGCCATTGAATGGGCCATTCAGGAAGGGATCGAATTTTGCATTTTTGATCTGCAACGTTTGGAAACTGCATTAAAATATGCAAAGAAAATAAAAAAGAAAGCCAAAATTCATATCGAATTGGAAACCGGGATGAACCGCACCGGTTTTGATGAAAAGGGAATTATTGCTGCAGCAGAATTTAAAAACAAACATGCAGTTTATTTTGATGTAAAGGGTGCCTGCACCCATTTTGCCGGCGCAGAAAGCATGGCCAATAATTTCAGGGTGGCGCAGCAGATCGGTGTTTTTTATAAATCAATGCTTGCAGTGGGAAGAACAGGATTGAAACCGGTTTACCAGCATTTAGCCTGTTCGGCAGCCGTCATCAATTACCCGCAAACAATATCCAATATGGTACGTGTGGGTATCATGCAGTATGGTTACTGGCCCAATTCTGAAACATTGATCAGGTATTCGGGCGAGTCTGAAAGAACGGGTAAATATATCAAACCCATCATCACCTGGAAAAGCAAAGTAATGAGCATTAAAAAAGTAAAGAAGGGCGAATTCATTGGTTATGGTACTACGTTTCTTGCACATCAGGATATGACAGTGGCATTTATACCCGTTGGCTATGCCCATGGATATAGCCGGAACTTAAGCAATACAGGCAAAGTGCTGATTCATGGGTCAGAAGCGATGGTAATTGGTATTGTAAACATGAATGCCCTTACTGTTGATATATCGCATATTAATGGCGTGGAAAAAGGAGTGGATGTGGTACTCATCGGTTCTCAAAAAAATAAAACGGTCAGTGTATTTTCTTTCAGCGAAATGAGCCACCAGTTGAATTATGAAATGCTCACCCGTTTACCACAGGACATTCCGAGAATAATTGTAGACTAAAAAATCAAAATGGCGTTTCTAAAATTATATAAAGACAGGTTAAAACACAATTACCTTTTTCTGGAAAAACTTTTCAACAAAAAAAATAAGGATTGGGGAGTAGTAACAAAAGTATTGTGTGGCAACAAATTGTACCTGCAGGAATTGATAAACCTGGGTATTACTGAAATGCATGATACCCGTATCTCCAATTTGAAAGCCATTAAAGAGATCTCCGAAAAAGTACAAACCGTTTATATAAAACCTCCACCCAAAAGAAGCATTGCCAAGCTGATAAAATATGCCGATGTAAGTTTCAATACCGATCTGTCTGTAATAAAACTTTTGAGCGGGGAGGCTGTACGGCAAAATAAAAAACACAAGATCATCATCATGATCGAAATGGGCGACCTGCGGGAAGGTGTAATGGGAGATGCGCTGCTTGATTTTTACGAACAGGTTTTTCAGTTGCCGAATATCAGCATTGTGGGCATCGGCACCAACCTGAATTGCCTGAACGGCATCATGCCATCACAGGATAAAATGGTGCAGCTTGCATTATACAAACAATTGATTGAAGTTAAATTCAACCGTAAAATACCCTGGGTATCCGGTGGCACCACCGTTGCAATACCGATGCTCATCAAAAACCAGATCCCAAAATCCATCAATCATTTCAGAATTGGTGAAGCACTGTATTTTGGAAAAGATATTTTTACTGATGGTATTATTAAAGGTATGCGTTCAGATATATTCCGTTTGTTTACGGAAATCATCGAACTACATGAAAAACCCATGACACCAACAGGTGAACAAATGGAAAACCCTTCGGGAATAAAGACAGCTTTTGATGTTGCAGATATTGGCAAGACCTCCTACCGGGCAATCATTGATATTGGATTACTGGAATGTAACCCGCAGTTTTTAATTCCTGAAGACGAATCGTTAAAAGTGATTGAAGCCAGTTCAGATATGCTGGTACTGGATCTTGACCGCAATATAAATGGGTATAAAGTGGGTGACCTGGTTAGTTTTCAATTAAAGTATATGGGCGCTTTGGGCATTATGAACTCCAACTATATTCAAAAACTGGTGGAATAACCTACGGTTTATTGGTTGTATCTTTCTGTTTCTTCTTTATTAAATTATCGAGCAATCCCTTTACAGATTCTTTGGTTTTACCGGGCATATTTTTTAATGGATCTGTGCTATCCGCTTTTGCTGAAGTATCTTTTCCACCAAAGAGTTTTTTCTGCAGTTCCTCTTTTGCCGATTCAATCAATTGCTTTTTTACGGAAGCCAATGTATCTTTCACGGCATTTTTTGCACTGTCAATTTTAGCCTGTGCAAAATCTTTTACTTGTTGCTGTATCTGATCTGCCAAATTTTCTCCACTTTGTTTCAGATCTGTTTTTATTGTAGGATTCTTCATCGTTCCTCCCATAGCAAGCTTCAGGTTCACTGTTTCTCCTATATTCAATGGAACTCCCTTCTCGTTAACTGCAGCCACCAGGTTATTTACCAACTGGTTTCCCTCTGTGCCCATTAATGCCCTCGGCAGTTTAAGAATGATGGCATAATCCAATGACTCATCAAATCCCTGCAAGCCACCAATCTCCATTTCAATGTCTTTTACTTTTAATTTAAATGGTTTGACCAGCAACTTCCCATTGGAAAAATCAAAATACGTTTTTACATCTTTCAAAGATATCTGTTCCAGCTCCTTTACTTTTAAAGTGGATGCAATTTTATCAAGCGGTGCAAATTTGCTTAAAAACCCTTCAATCAAAAACAAATTCCCATTCCCCGAAAGGGTATTCATATCTATGCTCATATTATTGTCAAGTTTACCATTGGCCGTAATAACTGAACTGAGTTTTCCTGCCAGATATTTCCCGATCGGCATCAGTTTTTGTGCCGTATTAAAAGCATAAAATGTTTTTTGAATATCGACCTGCACTACTTCAAAATTCATGGAGATCTCGGGCTTTGTTTTATCTTTCTTCGTGCTATATGAACCATTAATTTTCAGGGTGCCGTTCATAGCATTTCCTTCAATATTATTCAATCTTACTGTTTCATCATTTACCAATAATGCGCCAGATAAATTCCTTATATCGATCTTGTCGTATCTCAGTTCATCCACTTTAGTATTTAAAACAATATTCAGATTGCCCGGAACTATAAATGGAGCTGCTGCGGGCCCGGAGGCAGCGGTATCAGCGGATACGCCCATCCAGTCATTCAGGTTTACCTTATCAGCGTTTAAAGAAAGGGCAGCACTCAATGGCTTTCCACTTAATAAGTAACTCAGCAGGTTATTGATCTGCCCACCACCATTAAAATTTGAATTTTGAAATTGACCGTTCAGATTAGTTACATCAATTTTTGTTGGAGTGAAATTGGCATGAACCGTATTGACCTTAACGCCTGTTGGATAATCAACGGAGGTGTAATTAAAATCATTCACATCTATAATACCAGCGGCATAAAAATCATTGAACTGTTTATTTTCTATTTCTTTTACGTTGCCCCGGATATTTACATCAGCATGCATCAGCCCCGAAACACTTGTTCCGTTATCCAGTTTTACATAATTGGCCACCTGCGATAAATTCAGTTTCCCTTTTGCAGCTGCATCAATAAACATATTGCTGACAGGCTTTTTTACCATCAACCTGAAATCAAATGGATCCTTATCCATTTCCAAATGCCCGTTGGTTATATCAACAACCGTGTTATCCTTTTGTCCGTCGGGATTATCAACAACCGCTTTAAAATTAATTTGCTGAATCGCTTTTGGCAAATCTGCATATTTAAATGAACCGTCTTTCACTTCCATGGCAATATGATATCCGGGCATGATTGAATCGCTGTAAACGCCTTTAAGAAACCCATCAAATATTGCATTCCCATTTGCAGTCAGCTTATCAAAATCATTCTTATAAATGGCTGGTATTAGTGATAAAATATTTTTAAAATCAGTGGAATGAGATTTAAAATTGATATCCATGTCGTATCCGATGGAAATGTTTTTTACGGTACCATTTCCATCAATCTTCAGCTCATTTAATAAAACATCCATTGCATCAAAACTGTATATATTGTTCTTATTATCAATCTTAATATCTGAATGCACAGTCGTTTTTACTTTCGATAAAAAAGGGATGCCGGCATAAGTATAGGTCACTTCATCAGCAGAGGTATTAGTCTTGAGCATAAACAGATCGGAAGTAAAATCTCCGCTGCCGGAATGGTTTAGGTTTTTAACCACCGCACTCATATCAGATTCCCTGTCGTCATATTTAACGAAACTATTTTCAATGGCATATTTTTTAAGCTGCAGATTAAATGGTTTGCCTGCATTAATAGTATCAGCATTATCCATATCCTTTTTTACAATATCCCAATTGGCAAAACCTTCTTTTGTTACGATGGCATTTATCCGTGCCGTCTCAACAAACACGTTGTAAATATGCATATTTTTCCCCCTGAAAAAACTCATGATATCAATCGTTGCGTCCAGTCTTTCCGCAAACAATAAAGTATCTGCTGCAAAATAACCCGTTCCAACAACCTGCAATTCATCAAGGCCAATACTCACTTTGGGGAAATGCCGGAAAAATGAAATATCCACTTCTTTAAAATCTACTTTGGCATTTATGTTTTTATTGATCTCTGCCTTTATCAAAGAAATGAGCTTCCCTTTAAAGAAATAGGTGGAGGCAAACAACAAGCCGATCAAACCCACCAAGACGATCAAAAATATTTTCAGAAACTTTCTCAACTTTTTCATACTACTACTTTATATAATTCTGTTAACCCATGTACACAAATTGGTTCAAAATTTATCAACCTGTATTTACTATGAAATATTATTCCAATCCGATTTCATAATGCATTTCAGGAATCTCTACATCTGCAAAACCCTTCCTGATAAGGCGTTGCTTAAAATCCTGCTGTACATGATATTCTCCATGTACCAGGAACAATCTTTTAACCTGTTTTGGATCCTGGCAGGCAAGAAACTGGCATAAGTCATCATAATCACCATGAGCACTCATACTTCTGATAGAAGCAATTTCAGCATTCACTTCATGTGTTGTTCCATAAATGCCTACTTCTTTATTTCCGGCAAGCAAACGTCCGCCCAAAGAACGCGGCTCACAATAACCACTGAATAAAATGGTATTGTGGCTGTTCTCAATATTATTGCTGATATGGTGTTTCACCCTTCCCGCATCACCCATGCCGCTGGCAGAAATAATAACAAAGGGACCATCAGTAAAATTCAGCATTTTTGATTCTTCCACCGACTTGACAAATTTTAATCCTTCAAATCCAAATGGATCATCATCCACTTCTAAGATCTTTTGAATCGTTTTATTAAAATATTCCGGATAACTTTTAATTATTTCTGTTGCTTTTACACTCAATGGACTATCAACAAAATATTTTATTTTGGGCAACCTTTTTTCCAATTCCAGTTGATTAAGCGCATACAGTATTTCCTGTGTACGGCCAACACTGAATGCAGCAATGATGAGTTTTCCTTTTTTTTGTATACAGGCTTTTTCCACCCAATATAAGATCTGATCAGGCGTTGTAGTTGCATTATCATGCAAACTGTTTCCATAAGTAGATTCCAGCAAAATATAATCTGCCTGTGAAAATTCTGCTGGCGATCTCAATATCATATCCCGGTAACGGCCTACATCTCCACTAAAACTTATCCGGGTTACTTTGCCATTCTCTTTTACCTTTAAATGCACCGAAGCGCTGCCAATAATATGGCCGGCATCGCGGTACATGACTTCTACATTTTCATCTATTGTAAACCACGTATTATATTCCACTTCCACAAAATGGGTCATCGCTTCCAAAGCATCTTCCGTTTTATATAAAGGTTGTAAATAAGGCAGGCCCTTCTGCGCCCTGCGCTTATTTTCATATTTAACATCATCTTCCTGTATACCTGCAGAGTCTTCCAGCATAAGGGCTGACAGTGCTTTTGTTGCAGGTGTGCAGAATACTTTTCCGTTAAACCCATCTTTCACAAGTTTCGGAATCAACCCGCAATGATCTATATGTGCATGCGATAAGATCAGATGCGTTACCTCAGTGGGTTCAAAACCGAAACTCCTGTTCAGTCTTTCTGTATCACTCCCCATGCCCTGAAACAAGCCGCAATCGAGCAAATACTTTTTGCCGTTCTTTAATGTAAGTAAATGCTTTGAACCGGTTACAGTACGGGCTGCGCCGTGAAATGCTATTTTCATACTTAAATTTTATTTTTATTAACCCGGCAACTAAACAATGTTCAGCTGCATGGGCGTCGCACACTTGTACATTATCCATAAACCCAACATGTTAAAACAAGCCCGCTGTTTTGTCAGCATAAACCAGTGATGGTTTATGTTAATCATTTACTCCCAGCCAGGCCATCATACCCATTCCGATCTCAATTGCTTTTTCATCAATATTAAATGTCGGAGTATGTACCCCGCTGTTTATTCCCTTTGATTTATTGCCGGCACCCAACCTGAAAAAACATCCGGGTATCTGGTGCGAATAATACGCGAAATCTTCTGCTCCCATGCGCAATTCTGTTTCTTCCACATTTTCTGTACCCATAAATTCCTCTGCCGCTTTGCGTGAAAGATTGCCCAGTTTTTCATCATTCAACACAAAGGGATAACCCACATCAATTTTTATATATGCTTCAGCACCCATTGCTTTAACAAGTTCTGTTGTTTGTTTTTTGATCAATTCATGCGCTTCAAAGCGCCACTTTTCATTCATCGCCCTGAACGTACCCATCAGCTTTACTTCTGCAGGAATTACATTGGTTGTATTCCCGGCCTGGAATGAAGTAATAGACAATACAGACGGGTTAAACGGATTGTTGTTCCTGCTCACAATTTGCTGCAAGCTCACAATTAAATGCGATGCGATCAAAATGGTATCTGCAGTAAATTGAGGCGCCGCAGCATGGCCTCCTTTGCTTTTTATGCTGATATAGATCTCATCTGCACTGGCCATAACCATGCCATTTCTGAAACTCAATGTACCCACTTCCAAACCAGGATGAACGTGCAGGGCAAATATTTTTTCGGGTTTGGGGTTTTCCAAAACACCTTCTGCAATCAGCAAACTTGCACCTCCGGGATTTTTTTCTTCACCGGGTTGAAATATCAGTTTTACCGTTCCTTCCCATTCATCTTTTAATTCACTCAATATTTTTGCAGCCCCCAATAAACAAGTAGTATGCACATCATGACCACAGGCATGCATAACTCCTGTATTCTTTGATTTGTATGCCACTTCATTTTCTTCAGTAATAGGTAAAGCGTCTATATCTGCACGTAATGCGATTACTTTTTTAGAGGGATTTTTCCCTTCTATCAATCCCACCACTCCGGTTGTTGCTTTAATTTCAAAAGGAATCTTCCATTCTGCCAGTTTTTGCTGAATGAACCTGGATGTTTCAAATTCCTGAAAACTCAATTCAGGATTTGCATGTATCAGATGACGAACCTCAATAAATTCATCTGCATATTTTGATGCCAGCTTTTTGATTTTTTCAACCATACTGTATTTTATTTAGTACATGAAGGTAGTTATCTAAAATAAAAAAGAGTTTCTGAAATGAAACTCCTTATAATATTTAATACCTTCCGCTCATTGTTGTTCTTCCGGTATATTAAGTCTATCGGCCTTTACTTCTACCAATTCCGGCACTATGTAAATATTCCCTTCCACAATTTTAGCCTGACTTATCATTTTGCGAAAATCCTCTGCTTCTTTTTTATCCAGAAAATTCCCAAACTTCATTTTAATGAATGGCGATTGAAAAATCATGTAAATCGCTTCGTCGGGATACAATTGCAAAAGCTGAGCCCGTACCTGTAATGCATAAGACCTGTTATTGGTTCTTAAGATCATAAGCCGGTACCCCCTGGTTGTATGTATTTTATTGGCCAGGCTTTCATTGTACTCTGCCATTTTTTTTCCCAGTATTTCAATCCTTGGGTCCTTGCTTACAGTAACAATTCCGGAGGGAATACTGTCGGCAACTATTTGCTGGGCGCAAAGAGGAGATACACAACCAAGAATGAATAAAAACATTAAATAGACCTTCATCAGATTTTCTTTCAATTTTGTTACAGTATCAAATATCGTCTTATCAATTTAAAACGCTGGCTTCTTTAACAATTTGTATGCTATTTTCCGGACTGATGCAAAAAGCACCCGCTTCTAAATATTTTTTGGCCATTTCCAAACTATTTATTGTTGGGGAAGCATTTATCATTACTGCATCAGCAAGATGTTTACGCAACAACCTTACTGTTTCAATACCAGCTCCATTTGAAAAACCGGTAGAAGTTTTTATACAATCAACTCCTGCAGCTCCATAAATATCGCAACAGGTAATGATCTCACTGTTTTCCAATAAAGCGGTTTCTAAAATGACCGTCATCTTCTTTCCCCTGCTTTTTACAACCGGTAATATGCTGTTGATCTCTTTTGCCAGATACTGCCAGTCTGCATTTTTTAATGCTGCAATATTTATTTGCATTTCAATTTCATCTGCTCCATCAACAACGGCCAATACCGTTTCGGCAAGTTTTGCCTCAATGGCACTATACCCAAACGGAAAACCGGTAACGGTTGCAATTTTTACTTTGTTTATTCCCAGAATTTCTTTAACCTTTTTTACAAACAGCGGGGGAATGCAAACAGCCCGGAAACCATTTTCACTTGCTTCTTTGCACAATTGCTCAATTTCAGCAACAGTAACAGTGGGTTTTAATAAACAATGATCAATTGAAGAGGCGATATTCATGTTGCAAAAATAACCATTCTGAATAAAATTGATTAGATTAAAAATCAAACAGTTACCCTGATCAATTTCTAATAAACATGAATAAGTGTAATCTAACCAGTTAAGCCTTAGGTTTATTACTTATGTTGATAAAAAAAGGTGATTTAAACATAGTCAATGCGATTTTTAAATTTTACATTTGCTCGTTGAACAAAATATTTTTTTTGACATTCTTTTCTTATTTCTACTCCACATTTAGATTTTTTTTGACAGATGTGTAACTACAAATATTCAGTAATAAACCATCGAATTCAATTTTTTTTATAAACCATACAGCGTTTACTGTACAAAATTTTTAATCTTACCCTCTCCAACTATTTTCTTCAGATCAAGAAACGCATAAAGACACTATCCTACTTTTTATATTACTGACAATAATAAAATACTTGAGCATTCAGGAAAACCATTTTTTAAGTTTTTATTAACGGTCTCAATTTTCTAAACCCTACAAACTAAAAAAATGAAAACAATTTTTTCAATACCATCCCGCATTTTTATTATTTTCCAGTTAATTTTTACCGGATTTTTTTTCATGTTATTTACAACAGCATACGGAAATATTTCCCCCTCGTCAGCGTTGAGTGTCTCCCGAACCATTTCAGTTTCTCCGGATGTTCCCGGCCCCGCGGTTCACAAAAATTTTAATTTATCTGTTTATTTAAACGGGATAGAGCCACGACGCGTTGCTTTATTAACAGAAAGTACATGGCTGGGATTACTCTCTGATGACTGGAATAATTCAAATAACTGGGATGGGGGAATTCCGACTGCAAATACAAATGTGCATATTCCATATACCGGACTTGACAATTACCCGGTAATTTCTACAGGTACAGCGATGTCAAATAATATCAATATTTATAATGGAGCTTCATTAACGGTTAATAACGCTACGATACAAATTGCAGGAATAATTGACAATGCAGGCCTGTTTGATCTCAGAAACGGCACTTTGGAATTAAATGGCATTACGGGTTCACAATATATTTCCGGCAGTATGTTTATAGATCATACAATAAAAAATATAATAGCCAGCAACACAAGCGGGGTAAAAATAATAGGTTTGAATGACAGTTTAAGGCTTACAGGAAATTTGACATTTGGAAAAAGCAATGTAAATATTACAACCAATAATATGCTGATATTGGTTTCAAATGCATCGGGCACAGCCAGTGTTGGAGATATGACCAATAAAGGAACGGTAAGTGGAAACAGTATTACTGGATTTGTAATTGTGGAACGATTTATCCCGGGGCTCCCGGATCATGCAAAAGCCTGGCAATTTTTATCTGTACCTACAAAAGGATCTTCCTCTGTAAAAAGTACCTGGCAGGAAGGAAATACTCCCCGTTCAAATGAATTAAACCCCGGTTATGGAACCATTATAACAAGTAATATTCCGGGAGCAGTGGGCCTTGGATTTGATATTTATACGACTGGGGGTGCTTCCATGAAAACGTTTAATTCATCAACAGACGAATGGGTTGGTATCAGCAGTACCGAAATTCCAATTTCTAACAGTAAGGGATATATGCTTTTTGTGAGAGGTGACAGAAGCGTGACCGCTTTTAATCAGCCTGCTACCTCTACGGTTTTGAGAACTACGGGTTTGTTATATACACCCGGAGCCAATGCTGCCCCGTTAATAAATGTAAAAGCCGGAACATTCGAATCAATTGGCAATCCCTATGCATCAGCTATAAACTTTTCAAAAATCAGAGCTGGAGGTGTTCAGGATCTTTTTTATGTATGGGACCCGAAACTTACATCGTCTGAATATTCCAGTTATGGGCTGGGCGCTTACCAGACAATTATAGGGCCCGGTCCACAATACACTGTTATTCCGGGTGGAGGCAGCTATGCAAATGGTAATACAAATATTGAATCGGGTCAGGCATTTTTTGTACATGCACCGGAAGCGGATGGAACGATCCAATTTTCGGAAAACTGTAAAACAACAGGCAGTAATTTGGTTACCAGACCATCAATGCCTGCAGTCAGGCAATTGAGGAATAATTTGTACGCCGTTAGTGGGAACAATGCAACTTTATTGGATGGAGTACTTGTACAATTTGATCATTCTTTTTCAAATTCTGTTGATATTATGGATGCACGGAAAATTAAAAACACTTCAGAGTCCATTTCAATCTTTAGCAATGACAAAAAGCTGTCTGCCGAAAGAAGAGCTGAAATACGTAGAGGAGATACCATACTGCTTAACCTGGAACAATTGAGAGTACAAGAATACCGGTTTGAGTTTATTGCATCCAATTTTAACAGAGCGGGATTAACTGCATTTTTAGAAGACCGTTTTTTAAATACTGTTACAACAGTAGATATGTCTGATACAACCAGGATATCATTTAATGTGATTAATGATCCCGGATCTTATGCTTCCAACAGATTCAGACTGATATTGAGCCGAATGGGTCTAAAACCTTTCACAGTTAATGAAAAATCGGCCATGCATCACATAGATCAACCTGTTTCAATTAACAGAAAATATGCCAATGAAGTTGATAAAAAAAATGCTGCACCGGTAATAAATATTTTTCCAAACCCGGTAACCGGTAAATTCATTACTATGGAATTTATGAATCACCCCACAGGTAATTTTACATTCAATCTACTTTCCAATAATGGAAAACAAATACAGGTTTATGACAAAAAAATAAACTACAAACAAAACAATATTGTTTTGCTGCTTCCTCCGAAAATGAATACAGGTGTTTATTACTTAAAAATATCCGGACCTGATAATTTCAATTTTATAAAACCGGTTTTTGTTTCTTCGAATTGATAAAAAAAAGCATCCGGTTTGGATGCTTTTTACTTCGTTTATATTATTGTCCGTGGCAATGTTTATATTTTTTCCCGCTGCCGCAAGGACAAAGATCATTCCTTCCGATCTTTGGCTCCACTCTTACCGGCTCCTGTTTAATTGCTGCTGATGGATCGAAATAGTCATTTTCATTGGCTGCATAATCACTGCCCGCTGCTTCCACCTGGTGTTTATTGGCATTCATTTTACTCATATCCGTTTTCTGTTCACGGCCTTCTTTGATATGCCCCGACTGGGTTTGTTCAACCGGGATCTGTGCATGACATAAAAATCCAACGATATCTTTATTTACCAAGTCATCCATTTGCTTGAAGGCATTGTATGCTTCAATTTTATAAATAACCAAAGGATCTTTTTGTTCATAGCCTGCTGTCTGAACACTTTGCCTTAGGTCGTCCATTGCCCGGAGATGTTCCTTCCATGCATCATCAATCATGGAAAGTGCAATACTGCGTTCCAGTGATCGCCCCAGTTCCTGGCCATCTGAAACTAAATATTTATCCAGATTTACCAATGCCTGTATCCCTTTCTTTCCATCAGTAAAAGGAACAGCCACATTCTCTATATGATTGCCCTGTTCTTTGCGGATATTTTGAATGATCGGCATTGTTTGTGCAATGATCCCTTTCGTTTTATTTTTATAATTACCGATCGTTTCAGCATACATACGTTCTGTAAGCGTATTGATATCCTCACTATCAAGTTCGGCAGCAGTTATTTTTGTTTCTACTGCAAACTGCATAAGCACTGAAAGTTTAAAACCTTCAAAATCTTTTGCTTCTTTAAAAGAAAATATCAATCCATCTGCAACAGAGAAGAATGCATTGTCAAGATCAAGAGCCAGTCTTTCGCCAAACAAAGCGTGATTTCTTTTTCCATAAACAACATTACGCTGCTTATTCATTACGTCATCATATTCAAGTAAGCGTTTCCGGATACCAAAGTTATTTTCCTCCACTTTCTTCTGTGCCCTTTCAATACTTTTTGTGATCATGCTGTGCTGAATCACTTCACCTTCCTTATAACCCATCCTGTCCATCAAACTGGCTATACGCTCACTGCCAAACATACGCATCAGATCATCTTCCAGCGATACAAAGAAATTTGATGAACCCGGATCACCCTGGCGGCCGGCCCTTCCCCGCAACTGCCTGTCTACACGACGGCTTTCATGCCTTTCTGTACCCAGGATTGCCAAACCACCTGCATCTTTAACTCCGGGCCCCAGTTTAATATCAGTTCCCCGTCCGGCCATATTGGTTGCGATGGTTATGGCGCCGGCAAACCCGGCTTCTGCAACAACCTGTGCTTCTTTTGAGTGCTGTTTTGCATTCAATACATTGTGCGGAATATTTTTTTGCTTCAGCATCCTGCTCAGCAATTCACTCACTTCTACCGAAGTTGTACCAACAAGGCATGGCCTTCCGGCATTGCGCAGTTTTTCTATTTCTTCAATAACAGCTTTATATTTTTCCCTTTTGGTTTTATATACCATGTCCTGTTCATCTTTACGAATCACCTGTACATTGGTTGGCACATTAACCACATCTAATTTATAAATACTCCACAGTTCCGCAGCTTCGGTTTCGGCTGTACCGGTCATCCCTGCGAGTTTGTGGTACATCCTGAAATAATTCTGTAGGGTAACGGTTGCGTATGTCTGCGTAGAAGCTTCGATCTTCACATTCTCCTTTGCTTCAATGGCCTGGTGTAATCCGTCGGAATATCTTCTGCCATCCAGGATACGGCCTGTTTGCTCATCCACAATCTTCACTGCTTCGTCCATCACAACATATTCCACGTCTTTTTCAAAAAGCACATATGCTTTTAATAATTGCTGAACAGTATGTATCCTTTCTGCTTTTAAGGAATATTCATTGATCAGGTTCTCTTTGCGGTGCAGTTTCTCTTCTGCATTCAGATCTGTTTTTTCAATCTCACCGAGTTTGGTTGCGATATCAGGAAGAATAAAGAATTCCGGATCTTCCCCGCTTTTGGTAATTAATGTGATACCATTATCCGTTAATTCTACCTGGTTGTTCTTTTCATCAATGTTGAAATAAAGTTCTGCATCCACTTTTGGCATTTCTTTTTGTTGATCTGCCAGGTAATAGTTTTCCGTTTTTTGCAGTTTTACCCTGATACCGGGTTCACTCAGGAATTTAATCAATGCGCTGTTCTTTGGTAAACCGCGATGAGCACGCATCAAAGCAAGTCCGCCGTCTTTAGGGTCATCGTTGCCTTCCCCGATTTTTTTCTTTGCTTCGATCAGGAATTGGTTTGTGACTTTTTTCTGTGCTTCCAGAAGTTTTTCAATCCGGGGCTTCAGATCAAAAAACAATTGTGTGTTGTCCTGGCGGCCAATGGGACCGCTTATGATCAATGGTGTACGTGCATCATCAATCAAAACACTATCCACCTCATCCACCATGGCAAAGTGATGTTTACGCTGAACCATTTCATCAGGGGTATGCACCATATTATCTCTCAGGTAATCAAAACCAAATTCATTATTGGTACCATAAACGATGTCGGAATTATAAGCACTTCTGCGTGCATCGCTGTTTGGTTCGTGCTTATCAATGCAATCAACTTTCAAACCAAGCCATTCGAATATCGGCCCGTTCCATTCACTATCCCTGCGTGCCAGATAATCATTTACAGTTACAATATGTACGCCTTCGCCAGCAAGTGCATTGAGGTATGCAGGAAGTGTACTCACCAGCGTTTTACCCTCACCGGTTGCCATTTCCGCAATTTTACCGGAATGCAATACAGCACCACCTATCAGCTGTACATCATAATGAACCATATTCCATAAAACACTGGTTCCGCCGGCAATCCAGGAATTCTTATAGATTGCTTTCCCGCCATCTATGATGATATTATTCTTTTTAACTGCAAGTACCCGATCCAGTTCTGTGGCATCAGATTCCAGTGTTTCATTTTCTTTGAAACGACGACTGGTTTCTTTTACAACAGCAAAAGCTTCAGGTAAGATCTGTTCTAAAATTTCTTCGATTTTTTTATCCCTGCCTTTTTTAAGTTCATCAACTTCTTTGTAGATACTATCTCGTCCATTGATATCTTCAGAAGGCAATGTTTCTGCATCTTTGTTTTTACTTTCAATCAGGATATCCGTTTCAGTCAGGTAATCTTTTATACGACTGCGAAACTCAATGGTCTTGTTCCTGAGCTCATTATTTGATAAAGATTGGAATTCTTTAAAATGCTGATTTATCTTTTCAACCAGTGGTAAAATCTTTTTTACGTCTTTTTCGCTTTTATTGCCTCCAAAGATTTTTGATAATAATCCTAACATATGTAACAGTTAATGAAAATATTTTATAAAATGCTGTAATGTCAAATAGTATGCTATTAAAGCAACATTCGCCAAATTGACAGGCTGGCAAAGGTACAAAGAACTTTGAGAGATTAATTTCATACTGAAGGCAAAAAATGAAATTTGTTTCTGGAAATAAAGATGTTTATTGTCCTCCTGCCCTGAATACCACGTTAATCCTGAATAAGCAGAATTTTCCATGTAGTATAATATTTATGAAAATTCTATTTGGGCTACTACAAACCTGGGCTTTTGTATAGTTTACATTTGTATTACAAGTTTTTAAAATAAAGGAATCTTTAAAGTCATTATTCCAATGTAACCCACCCAAAGTAAGCATGTAAGAATGCTATTTCATTGAAAAAGTAGAACCCGCTGAATATCAGCGGGTTTTTACTTTTAATATCCTGAATAAAATGTTCTTATTTCCTTCCTTGAATTTTAAGCTGATTGCCCTACCTTTGCGGCTTCAAAATTCAGCAATATGCAGTTTTTGATATCGTATTTTTAATAAAAATTCAGAACAGATATGAGCGGTGCATTAAAAGAAGTCAGAAACCGTATTAAAAGTGTACAAAGTACACAGCAGATCACCAAAGCCATGAAAATGGTAAGTGCTGCTAAATTACGTCGTGCTCAGGATGCCATTACCCAAATGCGCCCTTATGCTCAAAAACTGCAGGAAATGCTTAGTAATTTAGTTAGCAGCAGTGATGGCAATGTATCATTGGATCTTGCAACTGAAAGAACTATAGAAAAAGTGATGGTTATTATTGTTACCAGTGATCGCGGACTGTGTGGCGGTTACAACAGCAACCTGATAAAACTTGCCAAACTAACAATACTTGAAAAGTATCCGGCACAATCCGCAAAAGGGAATGTGCAGATCTTACCTATTGGCAAAAAAGGATTTGAACATTTTACCAAAAATGGCTCCAAAGTAGTGGATGCCTATTGGGATATTTTTACCGGCCTTAGTTTTGATAAGGTGCAGGCCGCAGCTAAATATGCGATGAATGCATTTTCAGCAAAAGAAGTAGATGCCATCGAATTAATTTACAGCGAATTTAAAAATGCCGCAACCCAACGTTTTATTGCAGAACAATTTTTACCTGTTCAAAAAGTAGCTGAAACAACTGATAAGAAAAAAGCAGATTTTATCTTTGAACCAAACCAGGAAGTACTGATAACAGAATTGATCCCGAAAATCCTGAATACACAATTGTACAAAGCAGTTCTGGATGCAAATGCCAGTGAACACGGAGCCAGAATGACTGCAATGGACAAGGCAAGTGAAAATGCCAATGAATTATTAAAATCTTTGAAAATAAGTTACAACCGTGCCAGACAGGCTGCAATTACTACTGAACTTACAGAAATTGTTAGTGGTGCAGCTGCTTTGCAGGGATAATATGAATGAATCAACCAATTTGAAGATTTGGAAATTGGTTGATTTTTAATATGGCATTGACTTTTAATTCCCAAATCTTCAAATTTCCAAATTAAGATGGAACTCTCTCAGATCATTCCACATATTGAAGCGTTGATTTTTGCCAGCGATAAACCGTTGACATCTTTTGAACTTACGGAACACGTAAATACAGCGCTGGGATTCATTGAAGACCGTGCAAATCCTGATCAGGTAGAATCTGCCCTGGAAGGAATCAAAGAAAAATACAATTCAGAATTTTACTCCTTTGAATTAAAGCAAAGTGGCGGCGGATGGCAGTTTCTTACAAAACCTGAATATCATACTACCGTTGCACTCATCAATGGCGATAAATTCATCAAAAGACTTTCTGCAGCCGCTTTGGAAACACTTGCTATTATTGCTTATAAACAACCCATCACCAAAAGTGAGATTGAATCTATCCGGGGTGTCAACTGCGATTATGCCGTTCAAAAACTTTTAGAAAAAGATCTGGTTATTATTTCAGGAAGAAATGAAAATGCAGTTGGTAAGCCACTAATCTACTCTACTTCCAAATCATTTATGGATTATTTTGGCATCAATAGTGCCGATGAATTACCAAAAATAAATGAGGTATTGATGGATGAAATGGTTAGAGCTACTGTTATTGACGAATCCAACAACGAACAGGAAAACCCAATGACAGAAAATATTCCTGAAGGCGTTTCAATTGAAACGGATGCAGCTTACGAAATATTGGTTACAGAAGAAACTGAAATTGTAATTACTGCTGACGAAGTAGATATTACTGAGCATTCAGTAGATGAACCGGATGAAACTACCTGACAAAAAGTTTTCTTCAATATAAAAGGCATTATCGGAGCCATTTTTTTATTTAAACCAGCATCCATTTATGTCTAATTTACTCTCTGCAAATCAACTGATACAAATAGCCGAAGAATTTGGCAGCCCCGTATATATTTACCACGCAGAAAAGATTGCTGAGCAATATCAAAAATTAAAACAGGCTTTTCAAAGAACGGATACTAAAATATTTTATGCCTGTAAATCACTCACCAATATAAATATCCTCCGGTATATTCATTCACTCGGAGCCAGTCTCGACTGTGTAAGCATAAATGAAGTAAAACTTGGCCTGATGGCTGGCTTTACAGAATCCAACATTTTATATACCCCTAATTGTGTTGATTTCAATGAAATACTGGAAGCAAAAGACCTGGGAGTAAATATCAATATCGACAGCATTTCCATTTTAGAACAATTTGGCAATAAGTTTGGAAACAGCTATCCCGTTTGCATCCGCCTGAATCCACACATTATGGCTGGTGGAAATTTCAAGATTTCTACCGGACATGTAGACAGTAAATTCGGCATTTCCATTCACCAGATGCGGCATATTGAAAGGATCGTAAAAAGAACAAACCTGCATGTTACCGGAATACATATGCATACCGGAAGTGAGATCAAAGACATCAATGCATTTTTAATGGGACTGGAAGTAATGTTCAGTATGGCTGAACATTTTCCCCATCTCAATTATATCGATCTGGGAAGCGGTTTTAAAGTCCCTTATCAACCCGGTGATTCAGAAACAGATGTTAGTTTACTTGGTGAAAAAGTAGCTGAAGCTTTTTCAAAATATGAATCAGAATCCGGTAAAAAAATACAGGTCTGGTTTGAACCGGGTAAATACCTGGTAAGCCAGGCTGGATATTTTGTTGTAAAAGCCAACGTGATCAAACAAACACCGGCAACAGTTTTTGTTGGCGTGAACAGTGGATTCAACCACCTCATCCGTCCCATGATGTATGAAGCATATCATCATATTGAAAACATATCAAACCCCATTGGCACAGAGCGGATTTATACTGTTGTGGGAAATATCTGTGAAACAGACACATTCGCCTGGGACCGGAACATTACAGAAGTAAGAGAAGGCGATTATCTTGTTTTCTACAACGCGGGTGCATATGGTTTTGAAATGTCCTCCAACTTTAATGCAAGACTGAAACCGGCAGAAGTAATGGTATCAGCCGGTAAACCCCGTCTGATCAGAAAAGCCGACATTTTTGACGACCTGCTCCGAAACCAGATTTTATAAATTCATTTACCGGTATCTCTTTTTCTTAAATCTTTTCTTCAGAAATAATCTATTC
>JBBKWV010000102.1:0-28482 GCA_037969135.1 Ferruginibacter sp. | reverse complement strand
GTATGTGCATGCCCGTTATACCCAGGGATATTTTTACAGAAGGGTTGCTGAAGTTGATTGAAATTGACCAGGATTGGACTCCTTCAACAGAAGGACACGCATTGTATTTACGCCCATTCATGTTTGCAAGTGAAGCGAAATTTGGGGTGAAAGTTTCGGAAGATTACCAGTTCATCATATTTACAGGCCCGGTTCCAACATTGTATACAGAACCCATAAAAGTAAAAGTGGAAACAGATTATATACGGGCGGCTAAAGGGGGCACCGGTTTTGCCAAATGTGGTGGCAATTACGGAGCCGCTTATTATCCTACAAGCAAGGCAAGGCAGGAAGGTTTTGATCAGGTTTTATGGACTGATGGGAGAGACCATGCTTTCATAGAAGAATCGGGTATGATGAATGTGCTGTTTGTTATCAATGATGTGCTGGTTACTGCCCCATTGTCTGATTCAATCCTCGACGGGGTTACCAGGGATTCACTTTTAACCATTGCCGGGGATATGGGATTTCAAATTGCTGAAAGACCCATTTCTGTTAAGGAACTTGAAATAGCATTTAAAGAAGGAACCATCACAGAAGCATTTGGTGCAGGAACAGCAGCTGTTGTTGCTCCAATTAAAACGATCCATATAAATGGATGCAATTTCAATCTGCCGGAATATAAAGAGGAAAACATGATGTATATTTTAAAAGACAGGTTAAATAATATCCGTACCGGTTTAGTGGAAGATATCTAT
The DNA here is from genome assembly GCA_037969135.1 of Ferruginibacter sp. Classification (GTDB taxonomy): domain Bacteria; phylum Bacteroidota; class Bacteroidia; order Chitinophagales; family Chitinophagaceae; genus Ferruginibacter. The sequence continues at coordinate 27,745 of JBBKWV010000102.1, read as the reverse complement.
GGCTGGAATTATATTGTGTAGTGGAATTTAAATTATGAGAATAAAAGATCGTGTCAATCACGGTCTTTTATGTTATACGGCATGTGGCATATAACTTCCGGCAACCTTTACTTTAAAAATAATAACGTAAAATTGCATTCTGTTACAACAACCTTAAATTATGAACATCGAGTTTAATAAAAATGAAGACGCCATGAAAATGGCCTGGAGCCGAGTTAAGCGTGAATTGGAAGTGATCTATAAGGGAGGTGGCGCCAAAGCGATTCAGAAGCAAAAGGAAAAAAATAAGCTTACGGCACGTGAACGTATATCGTATTTGTGTGATGCAGACAAACCATTTATCGAGATCGGAAGTTTTGCCGGATATGAAATGTATGAAGAATATGGTGGTTGTCCTGCAGGCGGTACCGTTAGCGGATTGGGTTATGTAAGTGGCAGGCAATGTATCATAATAGCCAATGACCAGACCGTAAAAGCGGGAGCCTGGTTTCCGATCACAGGGAAAAAGAATCTGCGCATGCAGGAGATTGCAATGGAGAATATGTTACCGGTGATCTATATCGTTGACAGTGCCGGTGTTTTCCTTCCTATGCAGGACCAGATATTTCCCGACAAAGAACATTTCGGACGCATTTTCAGGAACAATGCCAGGATGAGTGCCATGGGAATTACACAGATCGCTGCGGTAACGGGTGCCTGTGTTGCGGGTGGTGCTTACTTACCCATCATGAGCGATGAAACATTGATGGTAGAAGGCCAGGGGTCTATTTACCTTGCCGGCCCGTACCTGGTGAAAGCGGCGATCGGGGAAGACATCGACAACGAAACACTTGGGGGTGCAGCTACCCATACAGAGATATCGGGCATTGCAGATTATAAATTCAAAACGGAAGAAGAATGCCTCGATCAGGTGAAAAAGATCATGGGCAAACTCGGTCCGGCCAAAAAAGCCGGATTTAACCGCATAGATCCGAAATTGCCCAAAAAAAATAACGGAGAAATCTATGGTATCATGAATGAGGGAAATACAAAACCCTATGATATGGAGGAAATGATCGAATGTATTGCAGATGCGGATAGTTTTGATGAATTCAAAAAGGATTACGGTAAAACGATCATCTGTGGTTATGCCCGTGTTGACGGATGGGCCGTTGGCATCGTAGCCAATCAGCGGCTCATTGTAAAAAGTAAAAAAGGAGAAATGCAGTTGGGTGGTGTTATTTATAACGATAGTGCAGATAAAGCTGCCCGTTTTATCATGAATTGCAACCAGAAAAAAATACCCCTGGTTTTTTTACAGGATGTTACAGGTTTTATGGTCGGTAGCAGGAGTGAACATTCTGGTATCATCAAAGACGGGGCAAAACTGGTGAATGCTGTTGCAAATTCAGTGGTGCCGAAAATAACGATCATCATCGGCAATTCATACGGAGCCGGTAATTATGCCATGTGTGGCAAGGCCTACGACCCCAGGTTCATCTATGCCTGGCCCACAGCGAAGATCGCTGTAATGGGAGGAGAGCAGGCTGCAAAGACGATGTTACAGATACAGGTGGGATCCCTGAAAGCAAAAGGAGAATTGGTTACCCCGGAAGAAGAAAAAGAAATTCTGGATCGGATCACACAGGATTATACGCGTCAGACGATCCCTTATTATGCAGCAGCACGTTTATGGGTAGACGAGATCATAGATCCGGGTGAAACCCGAAAAATGATCTCTGAAGGGATCTCAGCAGCTAATAACAATCCGGATATTCCTGAATTTAAAACAGGGGTTTTCCAGGTATAAATAAATCCATTGAGTTGATGATCTTATTGTCAACATTATCTGTATGAACGAAATAAAGATCTATACCGACGGTTCTTCCCGCGGCAATCCGGGGCCGGGTGGTTATGGCGTGGTACTGTTATCCGGTCACCATAAAAAAGAATTGTCGAAGGGGTTCAGGCTTACTACCAACAACCGGATGGAATTACTTGCCGTAATCGCCGGATTACAGTCATTGAAAAAAATGGATATCCCGGTGGTTGTGTATTCCGATAGTCAGTATGTGGTGAATGCTACCAATAAAGGCTGGCTGAAAAACTGGATCAAAACCGACTTCAAAGGCGGAAAAAAAAATAAAGACCTCTGGCTGATCTTTTACCAACTTTCAAAACCATTCAATATAAAATTTGAATGGGTAAAAGGACATGCCGACAATCCTTATAATAACCGCTGCGATGAACTGGCCACCATGGCTGCAGACGGAAAAATGCTGGATGCAGATTCAGGATATGAAGAGATATTGAAAGGGGAATAAAAAACAGCTACCGGATCGGGAAAATGATCCTCGGTTCTTATATAATAGAAAAATCTAAGTTTGTAAAAGAATAAAAAAGCCATCTGCAAAACAGATGGCTTTTTTATTCTCCATATATTTTATGCGATCGCATGTTTTTTTATTACATAATTATTTACCAGTTGATAACTGCCAAATAATACGCCACTATAAACAAGATCGGCCACTAAACTGGTTCTGAAAAAGGGAAGTGCAGATATATAACACTGAAAGAATCCATTAATATCTGATGAGTAAATATGATAAATAGGATTATCGATAAGGAAGAAGGATAAATTGGAAAGAACAAAGAAGATTGCGGATGAAAACAGAGAATAACCAACCACGTTTTTTACACTGATCTTTTTCAGATTGAATGCGATAACAGTGATCAGTGCCAGAATACCATAACCCAACAATTGGCCCCAACCCCAGAATCCGGGAGCAATATGGAAAACTTCAAACATCAGATCGGATAAGAACATAGAAACGATCGGTAAAGCGAAAGCAAGTCTTCTGTCTTTGATAACCGCACCGGCAAAAATGGCCATTCCAATAATAGGACTGAAGTTATCGGGATACATAATAACCCTCGAAATTGCAGCAGCAAAGATCAGGATAACAGCAAGAAAGATCGTTTGGGTATTTTGTTTGTTCATCTGAATAAATATTTATGCGAAATTAAGCAATAAATCATTTCTTTTGGCATAGATGTCAAAGCAATTATTCACCATGACAAGAACAGGCAAATTGATTAATTTTAAACCATGGCAAAACATATTCAAACCGGAAAGGAAGGTGAATTGCTTGCGGTTGATTATTTCAGCGAAAAAGGGTATAATGTTTTGCACCGCAACTGGAGGCATAAACATTGGGAAGTGGATATCATTGCCTCAAAAAACGGCCTGTTGCATTTTATAGAAGTTAAGACAAGAACATCCCTGAAATTCGGATATCCCGAGGAGAAGGTTGGGTATAAAAAGTTGAAATATTTGATAGATGCTTCTGCTGAATTTCTCTACCTTTACCCGCAGTGGAAACGCATTCAGTTTGACGTATTATCTCTCCTGATAAAAAAAGACGGCACTGTTGAATACTTTCTTCTGGAAGATGTGTACCTATGAATTCCCCAATTGCATACTTCTATTTTTTAATTAATTATTATTATGAATTTATTCCATCAAAAAGTATTTACTTTTTTTATTGTTATTTCAGCGCTTCCCAGTTTTCTCCTTGCACAGATATCACCTACCAGTATTGTTACCGGGGTTAAAACCGGTGAAAGCAGGGAGTTGAAAAATATTAAACCGGAATCCACAACCAATGTCAGGATCGGCAGCAGGGAATTTGGTGAAAATGACAAAGCCAACAAGAGAGTAAAATTCAATGTGGATAATGCAAATGCCATTTCAACAGATGCTGCTTTGCAGTCGAACAGCAGCAGGCCATCCAGCCCGGCTACACCATCGGCACTGGGGATCACGTTCGATGGTAACGGACAGGCGGATAATGCTGCTCTTGGCTTTGGAGGTTACACTCCTCCCGATCCGACAATGGCTATAGGCCCCAATCATATTGTTCAGATGATGAATGTGGCTCACAGCGTTTTTAGCAAATCCGGCACCAGGTTATCCGGGCCAACTAAATTCAGCTCCATTGCCAGTTTTGCCGGAGATGATGGAGACCCGATCGCCTTATACGACCAGGTGGCCGATCGTTTCATCATACTGCAGTTTAATCTTCCAACCGGAAATGAATCGCTGGTTTTCTGTGTTTCTAAAACATCTGATCCAACAGGAGCTTATTATGTATATAATTTTCCCACACCCGGTGTTTTTCCGGATTATCCGCATGTGGGCATATGGAATGACAGTTATGTAATTACCACACATGAATTTAACCAGGCCGGAACAGCATACCTGGGGCAGGGATATTATGCAGTGGACAGAAAAAAAATGATCACCGGTGCTGCAACCTCCACATTGATTCGTTTCCAGGTTTCAACAGATGGGGGTTATTTACCTGCATCTTTTGAAGGTTACAAAACACCGGAATCCACAGCCCCTGCCATCTTTTGCGGATGGGATTCAGATGAGACCGGGGCCGCATCCGATAGGTTAATGATCAGAACGTTAAACGCTGATTTTGCTAACCCGGCTTCGTCTACTTTAAGTGCCGCAACCATTTTTGCTACCGCTGCGTTCGACGGCAGATCTCCTTCTTCCCGTTCTGCCATTGAGCAATCGGGTACGTCAACCGGTTTGGATGCTATTGCAGACAGGATGATGAGCCGCGTTATTTACCGCCGGTTTGATAATTACGAATCGCTGGTAATGAACCATGCCGTAAATGTGAGCGGGGTAAATCCAACCAGTGCCGCTACTTTTCAGGCTGCCATGCGTTGGTACGAATTAACCAGGCCAACTCCCGCCAGTGCATGGACGATAAACCAACAGTCAACCTTTTCACCTTCGGGCACCGGGGATGGTGCAGCAGGTGATAACCGATGGATGGGTTCCATTGGCATTGATCAGAAAGGCAATATTGCCATCGGTTACAGCCGAAGCAGTTCTTCTACCTTTCCGGGAATATATTATGCCGAAAGAAATACTTCTGATGCATTAAGCAGCCTTGGTGCCGAACAAACATTTTTTGCAGGTAGTGGATCTCAAACATCATCCGGTAACCGATGGGGAGATTATTCTTCTATGGGGATTGATCCGGCAAATGAAGACAGTATATGGTATACCAATGAATATTATCCGGCTACGGCTGCAACTTCTTTCCGGACAAGGATCGGTAAATTTAAAATTGATGCTGCTGCAGCAGTTCCTGCTGTACATTTTAAAAAGTCGGGTACCATTGCAGTACAGGCAGAAGCACAAACTTTAGTGACCGGATCCGCATGCTTGAGGTATAAGGATTACCCGGTTGTTATTCAGGTAGACCAGGCTCCGTCACAAAATATCAATGTGGGTTTAATTACTTCAGGAACGGCAACAGCTGGGGTGGATTATGATCTGATCTATTCTTCTCCCATTGTTTTAAATGCCGGAAATTTATCTGCAACAATAACTTTACGGGTGTATGATGATGCCCAAAATGAACCGGATGAATCTGTGATCCTTTCTTATACCCTGAATGTAAATGGAGGGAATGGGGTGGCCGCATTGTATAACCAAAAACACCATATCAACATTGTTGGAAAATCAATTGTTGACCTGGCTGAGTTCACAACAGCAACATACGGTTCAGCAGTAACTGTTTACAATGAGAATTTTGATGCAAATGTAACTGGTTTGGGCAACTGGACTGAGGAAATTGTTACTTCTGTTGGTACAAATATCAATCACTTTATTGTTGGCACAAACTTCAGTACCGGGTTCAGCGGGAAAGCCTTGTATATTTCTGATGACGGCAGTTTGATCCATTATACAGCTACCACACCGAACAGCAGTCCGAATAAAATTATTCTCAGAGCAGTCTCACCAGCTATTGATATCAGTGGAAAAGGACAGGTTTCCGTTTCGTTTAAATACAAAGCTGTTGGAGAAACGGCTACTTATGATTATGGTTCATTGTATTATTCAACAAACGGAGGTACAAACTGGACAAATGCTGATGCTGCACAAAAACTGATCAGCCAGGCGGCCGTAATAACAAAAACATTTAACCTTCCAGTAAATGTTGAAAATATTGCAAACCTGAAAATTGCTTTCCAATGGGAAAATGATTATTCAGTGGATAACCAACCTCCCTTAGGTGTAGACGACATCGTTGTGACTGCGAAGCCAGTTATTAATGCCGCCCAGATTCAATCAGCCGTAAATACCGGATTGGTAGGGACGTTTAATTTTGGCCCCAATCAAACAGTTTACTTTATTGATACAATAAGCCATAAAATAATGGCTTCCTTGAAAAACAATTCTGCTCATAATTTCGGTTGTACAAAAATTGAAATTGACAGGGCAGGAACGTCGGCAGCAAATTTCAGTACAAATAATATGTCTGAAATGATCGCTTCCAAAACGTTTAAAATTACGCCGGCAAATAACAATGTGAATGCTTCTTATACCATAAAATTATATTATACCGAAGTCGAAGTTGCCGGATGGGAAACAGCTACAGGCCAATCCAGGACAGGAATTAAAATGGTGAAAGTTGATGGCAACAATGCAGTTAAGGATGTAACACCTGCGAACCAGGGTTCATTTGTTTATTCAATCAATAATACGATCCCGGGAACTTTTGGCAACGATGGGATCACGTATGAAACAACATTTGCTACAAGTGGTTTTTCCGGTTTTGCCATTGGAAAACCAATATTCGGCCCGCTGCCTGTAACATTTCTAAAGTTCAGCGGGGAATATTTAAAAGACCGTGGAAATAAACTTAACTGGGAAGTAACCAATCAACTGAATGTAAAAGAATATGAAATTCAGTTTTCTTCTGACGGAGCCAATTTTGTAAAGGCAGGATCTGTTGATGCAAAAATATTCAACAGCGGAAACCTTTCCTATGACTTCCTTCACCTGGATTATAAGCAGGGGAATAATTTTTACAGGATACGATCGATCGACCTGGACGGCAGCTATAAATTATCATCCATTGTACTGATAAATATTACGGAGAAAAACAGATCCGTGATCATTTATCCCAACCCTGTAAAGGATAAGATCATCGTTAATTACAAAGGCAATTCCACCCATATACAGTATGCATTGATAGATGCAACGGGTAAAATTGTGCAGCGTAAAGACATATCAGTTCAAAATCCGATACAGATACCGGTTGCAAACCTGGCATCGGGAAATTATATACTTCGTATTACAGATGATGAAGGAGCCATCAATACACAATTTGTAAAAGAGAAATAAAGACAAAAATGCATTGGTATAAAAAATCCGCTTTTCTGAGCGGATTTTTTATATCAGTTTTTTGCTTCAACAAGCAATTTTATTTTTTCAACCATTTTATAAGTTGCCGGACAGAAGTCGATATTTTGTTTGTGCACATGTGCATATTCGTTCCATTTTCTTTTTGTTAAATGGGGGAAACTGGAACAATCCAGCGGCCGGATCTCATAAATGGAACATTTGTTATCCGTTAAATTCAAAAACTGACAGGGCTCAGTTTTATTGACCAGGTCTTTGTTGCTGTCTTTTTTCAGCCATTTTTTTCTGAATGCTTCAGGAGTTTCATTAAAATGTTTTGAGATCCGCTTAATATCTGTTGTGGTAAATGTGGGTGTCATCTTTTTACAACAATTAGCACAGGAAAGGCAATCCACTTCTGCCCATACTTCTTTTGCAGCAGCTCCCGACATTTTATCAATAATGGTAATGGGGGTTTTTTCTACCTTATTTAAAAAACTGCGGAACGATTTCCTGTGGAAAGAAAGTTTTTTTCTGAAAGATCTGAAGTTTACGGGAAGCATGTGGATTTATGGGTTTAGTAAAAATAGTTAGGCAGCGAAAATAATGTTTAATTAATTTGTACAATCATCGAAACAGAAATATTACCCATTGAATGATCATTTATAAAACAATTTCTTGTATAATGCGGAGGCACAACCGTCATCAATGCTTAAATTATGTGGGAATCATATAAAAAAGGATATAAGGCCTGGCTTCAGCTTGAAAAATCGCTTGCAGATAATTCTGTACAGGCATATCTGCAGGATGTGGAGAAACTAACCAGTTACCTGTTAAGTGTAAATGAGCTGAAAAAACCGGATGAACTGAAATTGAAAGACCTGGAAAAGTTTGTTCAATGGGTGCACGAACAGGGGATGACTGCAGCCACACAGGGAAGGATCATATCAGGTTTGAAAAGTTTTTATAAGTATTGCCTGCTTGAGCAGTTGACCACATCTGATCCGACCATGCTCCTGGAATCTCCCAAATTAAAACGGCTGTTGCCGGATATCCTGAGCTTTGAAGAAATAGAAACGATCATTTCCATGATCGACCTGAGTAAACCGGAGGGCGGCAGGAATAAGGCGATCCTGGAAACCCTCTACAGTTGTGGTATCCGGGTATCAGAACTGGTTAATTTGAAATTGAGTTGCCTGTTCCTTGATGTGGGATTTATTAAAGTGATTGGAAAGGGTGACAAGGAAAGACTGGTGCCAATTGGTGCAGATGCGATCAAATACATCAATATATACCGAAATAATATCCGCAGTCATATTGCTGTTAAAATAGGAGAGGAAGATATTTTATTTTTAAACCGCAGGGGGAGCAGGTTAACAAGGGTAATGATCTTTATAATGTTGAAAGCATTGGTTAAAAAAGCAGGTATCACAAAAAATATATCTCCCCATACATTCCGGCATTCATTTGCCACTCACCTGGTAGAAGGAGGGGCCGACCTGCGGGCCGTGCAGGAAATGCTGGGCCACGAAAGTATAACGACCACTGAAATATATACACATCTCGACAGGGAATACCTGCGTACAACTTTACACCGGTTTCATCCAGCTTTTAAAGGCCCATGAATTAGTAATTAAAAAAAGTTGTCTGTAAAAATTATTTGCTTTCCAGCAAGGAGTTTTGCTTTGCAAAAACCGGGGTTTCCGTGTAGTCTTTATTGGACAACCTGTTTCTGTAGTTTTTAAATATGCTCTGCCACCTTAATTTTAAAACGCCCAGTATACCTTCTTTAACGATCCCTTTATTCATCTTGCTGGCACCCAGTTGCCGGTCAATAAAAGTAATGGGCACTTCCTCAATTTTAAATCCGAGTTTCCAGGCAGCAAATTTCATTTCTATCTGGAAGGCATAACCGACAAAACTGATCCCATCAAGGTTAATGGATTCAAGCACTTCTCTTTTATAACATACAAAACCGGCTGTGGGATCTTTTACCGGCATCCAGGTAATGATCTTTGTATAAAGGGATGCTCCTTTTGATAAGAATATTCTGTTGGAAGGCCAGTTTTCAATGGCTCCGCCTTTTACATAGCGTGATCCAACAGCAACATCCGCTCCTGATTTACAAGCATTGTATAATCTTTCCAGATCGGCGGGGTTGTGTGAAAAATCAGCATCCATTTCAAAAATATAGCTATAACCTCTTTTGAGTGACCATTTAAATCCATGGATATAAGCAGTACCCAATCCCAGTTTGCCATGCCTTTCTTCTAAAAATAATTGCCCGGGATATTTGGGGAATAAGGATTTTACAATAGCTGCAGTACCATCTGGTGATCCGTCATCGATGATAAGTACATGAAAATCCTTTTGCAGATGTATGACCGCAGCTATAATGGCTTCAATGTTTTCTTTTTCATTGAAAGTAGGTATGATGACAATTTTTTCCAAATTACAGAAACACTTAAGGAATCAAATTTACATTTTAATTAATAGGTGAATGTCTATCCGGTTAAATGGATTTAATATTTTAGTTATTTTTTAACATGCTGCGATTAAAAAGTTCAGTTAGTTTTTTCTTAGTGTGTAGCGGAAAATCACCTTTCATCATCCAGTCGTAGTACTGAGGTTCGGTTTTTAAAACATCAGCAACCGGACGGCCTTTGAATTTACCAAAGTTAAAGACTTCTCGTCCTTTATCATCAAAAGAAAATCTTCGGGCATAATCAACAATTTTTTCTTCCCCGATCACTTCTAGTATCGAATCTATTGAATTGCCCAAATTTTTATAACGATCTAACTGGGCGAGCAATACATCGATGGTTGCCTGAACATCCGCTTCTGCACTGTGGGCATCTACCAATTCTTTCTGGCAATAAAATTTATAGGCAGCTGTAAGGGTTCTGGGTTCCATACTATAGAAAATGTGCTGTACATCGATCATTCTGCGGTCACTCAGGTCCACTTCCATGCCGGCCCTTAAAAATTCTTCCATCAGCATGGGTATATCAAAACGGTTGCTGTTATAGCCTCCCAGATCGCAATTTTCGAGATATTGTTTTATTTCGTTTCCGGATTGTTTAAAAGTAGGGGCATCTTTTACCATTTCATCTGTAATGCCATGAATATCTGATGATTGCTTAGGAATCAGCATTTCCGGATTGATGAGTTTTCTCTTTACCTGGCGTTCTCCATCCGGTAAAACTTTAATTATAGCAATTTCAACAATTCTGTCTGAAGAAAGGTTTACACCAGTTGTCTCCAGGTCGATAAAAGCTACCGGGCGTTTTAAATTTAGCATGAATAGGTTAATTTTAATAAAAAAATATCAGGTTACAGGCAAATGTAAGTGAATGGATGAAAGATTTTGTAGTAATATGTACTTTTTCAGTTAATTTTTCGTTTACCCGCTATATATTATCTTTGTGCATAAATTCAAATTCTGAAAAATGAAAAAAGTAATCCTTGTTATTTGTACGCTCGTGTTTGTGATCGGTATATTAAGTAGTTGTGGTTCCAGCCGTAAAACAGGTTGTCCGATGACAGAAAGAATCATCCATTAATATTTTATCAGTATGATAGACTGGATTGAGTTGTCGAATGATGCACATTTGGTTGCATTGACAGAAAATTCCTCCCAAACTTTGCAGGTTATATTTAAGCACAGTACCCGTTGTTCTATAAGCAGTATGGCATTAAGCAGGCTTGAAAGGAGTGCATCCCCGATGAGTCTGCATTTTCATTTGCTGGATCTTATCAAATTCAGGGGTTTGTCTAATAAGATTGAAGAGCAATTTAATGTAAATCATGAATCTCCACAGGTATTGATCATAAAAAACGGCGAATGTATTTATGACGAAAGCCATAGTGGAATATCTATGGATGAAATAATGGAACTGGCAAGTAATTAATTTTTTGCCGGTATTCTTTTCAGTGTTTCCAATAAAAATCCCCAATACTTTTGAACAGAGCTTACCTGCACTTTTTCATCGGGTGAGTGTGCTCCACGGATATTCGGACCAAAAGAGATCATCTCCATTCCGGGATAATTTTTACCGATAATGCCGCATTCCAAACCGGCATGACATGCATTCACATCCGCATTTTCTTTGTAGCGTTCCAAATACAACTCACTCATTATTTTTAAGATCAGCGCATCAGTTTTAGGAGCCCATCCGGGGTACCCGCCACTAAATTCTACTGTGGCATCCGTTAATTCAAAACAGGATCTGATCGCAGTTGCCAGATCATTTTTTTCACTGTCAACAGCACTTCGGGTTAAACAAAGAATGGAATAAGCTCCGTCTTTTATCAAAACACGTGCAACATTATTGGATGTTTGAACCAGCCCCGGAATATCCGGGCTCATCCTGTAAATTCCATTCGGGCATGCATACAATGCCCTTAGGATCCGGTATTGAAAACCGGGAGACAATACTGTCTTAACTGCGTCTGCACTTTTCAGTGAGATATCCAGGTTTGGATCAGTGCTCCGGTATTCCGCTTTGATAATTCGTACCTCTTTTTCAAAGTTGATTTTAAATGCATCGGTTTGTGTTACAGGCAGAACAATTGTTGCTGTTGATTCCCGGGGGATCGCATTGCGTAAACCGCCACCGTCAATTGAATGAACAGAGGCATTGAACCCGCTAGCTGCATTCAATAAAAGCCTGTTCATGATCTTATTTGAATTGCCCCTTCCTTTGTAAATATCCATTCCCGAATGGCCGCCTGTTAATCCTTTAATATTTATCCGGTAAGCATTGCTGTCCTTTGGGCAATCGGAAATTTCATATTTCCCCGTTGCCGATACATCAATACCTCCTGCACATCCTATGGTGAGTTCCCTGTCATCTTCCGTATCCAGGTTTAACAGAATCTTGCCTTCCAGTAAACCGCCTTCCAGTCCAAGCGCACCGGTCATGCCCGTTTCTTCATCAATGGTAAAAAGTGCTTCAATGGCCGGATGTGGTATTTCGGAGGAGGAAAGCAATGTCATGATAGATGCAACGCCGATACCATTGTCGGCACCAAGGGTTGTTCCATCTGCTTTAACCCAGTCATCTTCTACAAACATTTTGATGCCTTCGGTTGCAAAATCAAATTGTGTTTCTGCATTTTTCTGATGCACCATATCCAGGTGACTTTGTAATACTACCGTTGCTGATTTTTCCATGCCCGCTGTTGCCGGTTTTTTTATGATCACATTTCCCACTGCATCTCTCGATGTTTTGAGATTTAAACTCTTACCAAAATCAAGTATAAATTGAATAACCTGTTCTTCTTTTTTAGAAGCACGGGGCACCGCATTCAGGTCTGCAAAATGATTCCATAATTCTTTTGGTGATAATTCCCTTACTGTATTACTCATGATCTGTACTTATTTAAATTTCGTATTGTACGCAATTTAAATCTTTTCCAATGATTGATTCCTTTTTTGGGTTTTCCAGTTTTTATGACCACAATACAGGTACTATGCAAATTTTGTAACTTAGTTGAGAAAAAATGAGTGTATGAAAACAGTGATCGTTACCGGCGCATCCGGAAATATGGGACAGGCAGTGGTTAAAAAATTTTTATTGGAAGGGTTTAAGGTAGTGGCAACAGTTGTTCCCAACGACCCGGTTGTTTTTGATCCGGAGGATAAAGGCCTGGATATTGTAACAGTGGATCTGATGAGTGAAAGCGATACGGCACAATTTGTACTTTCGGTAATTGAAAAATATAAAAGCATCGATGCCGTAGTGTTAACCGTTGGTGGTTTTGCCATGGGTTCAATGAAGGATACCGGATCTGCTGATATTTACAAACAGTATAAACTGAATTTCGAAACAGCCTATCATGTTGTGCGTCCCGTATTTGAAAAGATGATGGAACAAAAAAAAGGAAGAATATTTATGATAGGCTCAAAACCCGGTCTGAATGCGAGGTTTGGCAAAGGGATGGTCGCTTATGGCCTGAGTAAATCCCTGATATTCCGTCTGGCTGAACTGCTGAATGAAGAAGCGAAAGGGACAAATGTGATAACCACGGTAATTGTACCCAGCACGATAGATACTCCCCAAAACCGCAAATCAATGCCCCATGTTGATTTTAAAACCTGGGTGAAACCAGAATCTATTGCCGACAGTATTTATTTTTATTGTACAGAAACGGCAGTTGCGTTACGGGAACCTGTTTTAAAGTTATATAACAATGCCTGAAAAAGGAGGAGGTTTTATGAATAATTGTTATCCTATTTTAATTTTTTCAGCAATTTTTGTCCGCCGGGCCGGATGATAAATTTTATTTCGGAAAACGATCTCATCCCATTCAAAAAGGGTTTCCCCTTTTGTATTTATTTCTCCGAATTTATCTTTTGGTGTAATGCCGAAATCAGCAAGCGGCAGGGGAATATTCTTGATCAAACGGAAATCTGTTAAATAACCATTTTCAAGCCAGGGTTTACCCATTGCCGTTAGACTATTATAGTATAACATCATTTGTTCATGATCCGAAATTTGTGTTCTCAGTATCTTGATATACTCATATTTTAGCTTTTGGGAGATATGATGCTGGCTTACCACATATTTAACTATGTGAAACAGATGCCTGTAATAATGTTCCAGTCTTGCCATATGCCCGCAAAAGGGTTTGTATCTCAGCCGTATGCTATACTGCTCATCCATTTCCAATACAGATATATGTCCTTCCTCGTTATGTGATTTTTGAAAATTTTTGAGGGCTTCTACGTAAGCATCAATCAGTGATTTATCGTACTGGCCAAGCAAGCTTGTTGCAAGATGAATGGTATTGTCTGCAACTCCCATATAAAAACAGAGATAAGAAATATTCATCAGGTCTGATTCATTTAATTCAGATTGCTCCGAATTAATAATTAATTGTGATGCATAAATATTTTGTAAAACATGGTAACAGAATTTATATTCCCGGAACAGGGAAACAAATGTTTTGCGGCCATGTAATCTGTTATTGATATTGATTGCAGAAACATTGGTTTGATGTAGCCTGATCAATTCATTGAAACGGTTGTTAAAGAGATCTACAGATACTTCTTCCTCTATTGAATTTTCTTCTACAGTTTCCTGCTCCCTGTTGGATCTTAAATGAACCCAAAATGCCAGAAAACTTATAAATGCTGCAAACAGGGCGATTACAGAACCAGTAAAAGTTATTTTATCAAAAGCTTTAAAGCCTTTTTGGGTAAATAAGATAAAAATTAAGCTTAGTATCAGAAATCCGATTACCGGAAAACTCCAGGTAACAAAATCTGGTTTTTCACCTGATATGATCTTTGGGAATACCCTTGAAGGTTTTTTCATATAAAAAAAGCTGTAATACTGGTTAACAATAATAAATGATGCAGTAATCGGGAGGGGAGCAAAGTTTAATAAAAATACTTTCTTTTTGGATTCTGTAAATTCTTCAACAAAGTATATATACAGAATTTATGCACATTTTTTGAATTGAATGCTAATATTTATTCCTGGTTTCGGAATTAACCGGTTTATGGATCGGTTATTTAATATGAGCTCATAAAATAATTGAACCGGCGTTAACGGTTTATGCATAATATAAAATTGATTTTTAGGTGGTTACAGTATTAATATCCAACCTATATACTTAAATTAGCACTATATTTCACTTATATGGTAAATCTGGCAGCAATCAGGGATCATGTGGTATTCATGCTTAAATCAGGACTTTCCGGGTCACTTACTTATCATAAAGTAGATCATACGCTGGATGTTACAAATCAGAGTTTGGTCATTGCTATCGGTGAAGGGATTACGGATAAACAAATCTTACTTGATATACAGATTGCAGCACTTTATCATGATTCGGGATTTTTATTTGTTTATGATAATCATGAGGAAGTGGGTTGTGAACTGGCCAGGAAGCAGTTACCCGATTTTGGAGTTAGTCCGCAGTCATTGACATTTATTTGTGCATTGATCATGGCAACAAAGATTCCCCAATCGCCTCAAAATATTTACCAGGAAATTATTTGTGATGCAGACCTGGATTATCTCGGAAGAGAAGATTTTTTCAAAATTGGTAACACGTTGCGAATGGAATTAATAGCGTATAAAAAGATCAGCAATGACCATGTTTGGGAAGAAAGACAATTGGATTTTTTGCAGTCACATCAATACTTTACAAAAACTTCCAGGCAAAAAAGAGAGCCGGTTAAAATAGAATATATAAAACAACTTTTACAAAAAACCAATGCTGAAACGAAATAATTGAATTTGAAAAGTAGTAGTGAAAAAAACGATTTCTGGTTAAGGACTTTGAACATAAGATCAGAAGAAAGTTGGCTGGTAAAAAAACTCTTTTTGCTTCAATTTCTTCAGGGAGCAGGTATTGCATTTTTCTTTACGGCATCTTTTGCCCTTTTTCTTACCCGTTTTCCGATCACTGAACTGCCTTATACTTTTATATATTCTTCACTTTTATTATGGGCTGTGGGTTTTATTTACTCCCGTATTGAACATAAATTCAGTATCAGCAACCTGTCTGTCATCATAACGGTGTTTATGGTCCTCAGTATGCTTTTTTTTCGTCTCTTATTTGAATTTGTTCATTCTGATATTTTTTTATACTGGATGCTTTCCTGGTTCAGTGTTTTATACCTGTTGAATAACCTGGAATTCTGGGGACTGGCTTCTTTGTTATTTGATGTAAGACAGAGTAAACGTTTATTCGGGGTGATCAGTGCAGGCGATATTCCGGCTAAATTTATTGGCTATACGCTGGCATTGCTGACAGTTGAATATATTGGAACCATTAACCTTTTATGGGCAGGGGCTGTGTGTATGCTGGCTTCGATACCGTTTTTAATAAGTATAAAAAGATCGGGAAGGTTACAGGAAGTACATCATGTAAAAACGCATCAGCCCAAAAAAGCAACTCATAAAGTAACCAGGATCGTTAAAAATTTTGCAGGCAATACTTTGATAAGAAGGCTGGCTGCACTTAGTATAATCGTTACCGGCAGTTTCATCATTATTAGTTACGCCTTCTATGCCGGAGTTAAAGAAGCATACCATGATGATGTGTCACTGGCTAAATTCATCGCATTGTTTATGGCAGTTGTACGGTTAATTGCCCTGGTGGTTAAAATGATCTTTACCGGACGCCTGATAAATAAACTGGGCATCATTAAATCACTTTTATTAACGCCCATTGTTTTACTTTTTTTGATCTTTTGTATTATCAGCACCCAGAATATGCCCGATTATCAGCGGTGGATCATTTACTTATTCGGGGCAACTTCCATTGTGGTGGATATTTTACGATCGGCAATCAATACACCCGTTTTCCTTACGATCATGCAGCCATTGTCTTCCCATGAACGATTAAGGGCACATACCATCGTTAAAGGGATCATGGACCCTTTTGCATCTCTTTTTTGCGGGGTCATGTTATTGTTGATGGTACATTACCAGCATAAGATCGACCTGTTATTGTTGTCTTACATTCTGTTGGCTATTTGTATTTTATGGGTCATAGGAATATACCGTGTAAATAACCAATACCTCAAAACAATCGTAAAAACAATCAGCAACCGTTATTTTAACCGCGAAAATTTTACGATCAAAGATACAGGTACGCTTGAATGGTTAAAAGAAAAAGCAATGATCGGTACAGAAACCGAGGTGATCAATATTCTCAACATGCTTTATAAAAGTAGTAATGTTATGACGTATGAACTGTTGCAGGCATTATTAAAACATCCGTCAGATAAGGTTAAATCAACAGCACTGAAACTGATGCAACAGAAAAAATATCCGGATGCTCCTGATCTGTTACTTCCTTTTTTACAGGGAGAAAAAAACAATGCCATTATTGCTGATTCCATTACCATTTTATGTATGAATGACACAGATGAAAAGCTGATACTTCCATACCTTGACAATCCAAATCAGGAGGTGAAAAAAGCAGCACTCGCCGGTTTGTACTTTTATGGTTCTGGCGACAGTAAGGAAAAAGCAACAGCCATTTTATCACAGATGATCTCATCAGAAAATTTTGAAGACAGAAAAATAGTTGCCGAAATTCTCAGTAACCAGGAAAGTTTTGTACAGACTGAAATGATACGCACATTAATGAACGATGAAAACCGGGAAGTGAAAAAAACCGCTTTTCTGGCCGCGGGAAAATCCGGAAAGGAAGATTTGTTAAATGAATTAATAAACAGGATCGACACCGAAGAAATAGAGATCATTCAACCACTTTTTATTGCCGGTGAAAAAGCATTGCCAGTAATCTCCGGTTATATAAACAGTGAAAAGGCAACCAGGCTTCAAAAAGAACGGCTCATACTTTTATGTGGCAGGATAGGAGGTAGCAGGGCTCATCATATCCTGATGAAATTACTGAACAGTCATGAGGAAGAAAATATGATTGTAATCAAAGCGATGTACAGAAGTGATTTTCCTCTGGAGCTTTCTGAACATCCGCTGATATTTTCTACCGCTAAAAAATTATTGCTGCGCAGCGCAACGATTATTTATATGTTGAACAGTATTGATCACATTCAGTCAAAATATCAGTTGTTGGTGAATTCATTCAGACTTGAATTAATTGACCTTCGCGAAAGTTTGCTTTACCTCTTTGCGCTTTTGTACGACAGGGAGCACATTAATAAAGTGCGGACTGCTTATGCTACAGGGAAAAAGGAAAGTATTATCAATGCTATGGAGATCATCGACATCGCTGTGAGAAAGGATCTTGCGATCAATTTCAATACGATATTTGAACCGGGAAATGTGGCAGAAAGAATGCATGAGCTGAAGAAAATATACCCGGTAGAATTTTTTGAAAATGCTGAACGTATCCTTGTACAAGTTTTATCAGAAGATATACGCCCGTATAATAACTGGACAACAGCATGTTCTTTATATACTACAAAAAAACAGCAGCATTCCATTGATGAGAAACTGATAAAAAAATATACCGATTCTGAAAATGTTTTACTCCGTGAAACGGCCAATTTTGCATTATAAAAACCAACAGATCATTATGAAAAAAGCAGTTCGTTTATTTCAATCAAATAATTTAAATTGTTTTGGAATATTCGGAGTCCAGATTGGACTTTTGTTTATAAAAAAAATGAGATATGCAACCATACCATGTATGATAAGTGCCTTTTGAATAAAGTAAAAAACATGATTGAATAAAATTTTCATTTAAAACTGTGCTAAAATAAATTTTTATGTCTTCAAATCCTTCTCAACATTTGCTCCTGCTTGAAAAAGTGTTGTTACTGAAATCACTCAGTATTTTTAAAGAAACGCCCGAAACGATACTGGCTGAATTGGCACCTTTAATGCAGGAAGAGGAAATTGAATCCGGTACCGTTATTTTTGAAGAGAACGACCCCGGTGATTGTATGTATATCATTTTAACGGGTGAAATAATTATTCATAAAGGAAAAACAACCCTGGCTATTTTAAAAGAAAAAGAAGTTTTTGGTGAATTGTCATTACTCGATGCAGAAACCAGGAGTGCAACCGCTACAGCAAAAACCGATTGTTTGCTTTTTAAGATCGATCAGGAACCTTTTTATGAACTGATTGAAACCCGGCCGGAAGTTGCCAGGGGGTTTATTAAGATCTTGTGTAACCGTTTAAGATTGTTGAATGAAAAAACAGCAAGAGGCAATTAATAAATATACTGATTTTAAATTCCTGGTTCCGGTAATTTCAGCCTCCTTATCAATCAATTTCTACCTAACTTATTAGGGATTAATTATTAATGAAAATTATTAATCGGGAAACAATTTGGGGCTTATTATGTTTTTGAAATAAAATTTATGTGCATAAATCCATAATTTGTTATATATTTAGCCTTCATATAACGGAATAGCAGTTGTAATTTTAACCAGTCCGTTATCATGCTAAACTATA
This sequence comes from Ferruginibacter sp., assembly GCA_037969135.1. Classification (GTDB taxonomy): domain Bacteria; phylum Bacteroidota; class Bacteroidia; order Chitinophagales; family Chitinophagaceae; genus Ferruginibacter. Next base: position 8,635 of record JBBKWV010000102.1, on the reverse strand, counting down.
CTTCTATTCATATCCTGCTATAAGAGCCACACTGCCTCTACTCACTTTTTCCATTTTTAGATATCAAATTCAATTTTGAATCTGAAGCATTTTAATAAATTGATAACTCTTTAACAGTTAAATTATGAGACAGTATTCCAGCTACTTGATCAAGTGTTTATTATTTATATCCCCCTATTTTTTATTGAGTTTAACTGTCAGTGCACAACAGACTACCATGAAGGACTATGTACTTTTCGGAGGAAATGGTTCCTGTCCCGGTGGTACAGGACAGTCTGTCCCTGCTTTACCAGGTTGTGCAGTTCAGTTAAGTTCTTCTACCAATATCCAGGGTGGCTCTATAGGTAGTTACCGGCTGATTAAAACAACGGGAAACAGTACAATTAATGCTAACATTTATTCAGGAGGCACCATTGAACTTGCCAATAGTAATATAGTAACTGGCAGGATATCATCCGCTAATTCACCGGTTGTTCCGGGGACCATTCTTTCCATTGGGTCGAGTACTTCTGTTTCAGGTAATATAGATGTAAATGGTAATATCGTAATCGGAGGAGGAACGGTAAGTGGTAGAGTTACCCATCCAAATGGGACAACATATTCGGGTCCGGTACCGACAGGAGGGGAAATAATTGGGGCACCCTCACTGATACAACTTCCGCCCATGCGTTCCATTACCAACTTCCCTGCAGCGCCCAATTCACCTGATTTTACATCAAACGCTGTAATAACACCCGGAGCATACCATGATATCAAGTTAAGCGGAAATAAAACGATTACTTTCAAAGGCGCTGGTGTGTATGTTTTTAACAGTATTAATAACGGTAACGGGAATCAAAATTTTATTTTTGATTTTAATAATAATGGGGGTGTTTTTAAAATCTATGTACATGGTGATGTAAACCTTGGAAAGCTCAGTGCTTCTGTCATTAATGGGGGAAACTTATCAGATATCTTCACAGAAATCCATGGTAATGGGTCAACCATCAACAGCAGTTATAGTTTTATTTTAGACAATGGTTCTTCGAATAGTTCACCAACAAAATGGTTGGGAACAGTATGGGCACCTTATGGAGGAATCAATATCGGCTCCGGTTCAGGGAGTTCAAATATTACAGGAGCTTTATGGAGTGGAACACAGGTAAACATCCAATCGGGTGTAAATATGATTTATGCCCCCTTTCCTGAATGTACTCCGCCGAATGTGTATGCCGGACTGGATAAGCCTTTAAAATTTGTGGGTCTCACAACATTAACAGGTACCTCAACAACAACAGGGGTATCATTTAACTGGCAGGCTACTAACGGTGGAGTAATTACATCTCCGGCAAATGCTGCCAGCATTACCGTTTCATCAGCCGGAACTTATGTACTTACAGCATCCTTATCAGGAGAATGTCCGGCTACGGATACGGTTATTGTAACAGGGAAAACAAACAGCATCATCGGATCGGAACTGGAATCTGTTTATGAGAATTTTGATCCCAATGCTCCTCCGTCTCCGTTTTTCTCTATTCTGCACGATAGCATCATGATAGATGTGATTACCAAAGAAAACCAGTATGCGGCAACGTTAGCACTATTAACTACACCTGCTTATGGGTTAAGCAATATCATAAGCAATGGAACAAGTAATTATATTATCACAGGGTTGTTTCCGATCAGTAAATTAAAATCATTGAATTTACTCACTACCTATATTGTTTATGTAAGGCCATATTATGGGGCACTGGGTAACAGCGGGATCACTTCAACTGCAGGAGATATTTCATTGCGGTCCGATATGGTTCGCCAGGGTTATAAACTGTCCGGAGATGGTATCAAGGTTGGTGTTATTTCCAATAGTTTCAATACCATTACAGCAGCTACAACCAATCCAATCACAAATACTGCTTCGCAGGATGTTGGTAATGGCGATCTTCCCGGCCCCGGAAATCCCAATGGGAATTTAAAACCGGTGGTTGTTTTAAAAGATTATCCTTTTAAGAGTTCAGATGAAGGAAGGGCCATGTTGCAAATTGTGCATGATATTGCCCCCAAAGCAGAATTATTATTCAGAACAGGCTTCATCAGTGCCGGTGATTTTGCAAAAGGAATTACAGATTTACGTGATTCAGGTTGTAATGTGATTGTAGATGATATTACATATATAACAGAACCATTCCTTAAGGATGGGGTTGCGGCCAATGCAGTAGACGCTGTTACTGCCACCGGAACGACTTATATTTCTGCTGCAGGAAATTTTGCCAATAAATCCTATGAGAGTGCCTACAATCCGGTTGCAATCCCTGCCGGCATTGCTGTAACAGCCCATAATTTTGGTGGAGGGGATAAATTTCAAAGTGTTACACTTAATCCCGGTGATTATACTATCGTTCTGCAATGGCTCGATGATATTTATTCCCTGGGACAAACATCAACAGGTGGCACAAAACACGACCTGGATATTTATCTTACACCAAACACAGATGGATCGGCCCTTTTTGGTTTTAACAGAAACAATACCAATGGCGATCCCATTGAAATATTACCGTTTACTTTAAATACTACTGTAACAACAAATGTGTTCATCACCAATAATACTGTTGGCAGCAATCCCGCCCGTTTCAAGTATATCATTTTCAGAGGTGGGGATATAGTTTTCAATGAATATTCAACGGGTAATTCAACCATTGTTGGACAGGCAAATGCTGTTGGTGCTATTGCAGTTGGAGCAGTGAGATACGATAAAGCACCACCTTTTGCAGGGCCGCCGGTAATAGAATCTTTTTCTTCCATCGGAGGAACAGTTGTGGGTACTTCTGCAAGAAATAAACCCGAACTGGTTGCACCCGATGGTGTAAATACAACCGTTAAAATGGGGCAGGATTATCCCACAAGTGCTCCGGATGGATATTCCAATTTCTTTGGCACTTCTGCCGCAGCCCCTCATGTTGCAGCAGTTGCAGCCCTGATCATGGAGGGCAAGCAGAAATACTCAAACCAGCAAATAACACTGCCGGCAGAGATCAGGTCTATTTTGCAAAGTTCAGCTACCGATATGTATACGCCCGGCTTTGATTTCAGTTCCGGTTATGGATTTGTAAATGCAGATTCAGCTATGAGAACCTTTGCCAAACCAAATCCAACGCTCATACAATTGGTAGTTCCTGCAACTGTGACTACACCAGGAACCAATACATTTGTACTAACGGTAACCGGTCTAAACCTGAGCCCAAATTCTGTGATCCGATTCAGGGATTCAACACTTGTTACAACGGTCATCAATTCAACAACGGCAACAGCAGTAGTTCCTGCATTTATTGGAAATCCTTCGATCAGTGTGTTTACGCCACCCATCAGTTCAAGCGGACTGGACGGCGGAACCAGCGATACCTTGAAGTTTTTCAACATCGCAAAAAAGACCATCAAAGTCATCGCAAATAATGTAACCAAAAAATATGCACAATTGATGCCGGCACTTATATCAACGATCATAATTAACGGTGAGTCTGTACAGAGTACACAATTAACCACAGATTCGTTGACTAAACTTGGGCTTGGCAGCCTTGTCCTGAATACGCTAGCCAATACCAGCAGTGATGTTGGAACCTATGTTATTACGCCTATTCGGAATTTTGAATCTTCAAATTCTTCCGACATCGGTTATAAAGAATTATATGATTACTCATTTGCAAACGGAACCGCTACCATTGAAAAACTACCGGTAACGGTTACGGCAAATGATCAAACAGTAGTTTACGGGGAAAAAATCCCTGACATAACATTTAATTACCAGTTTGACGGGACAAATATTCCTGATCCAACGGCATTTTTAAACAGTTTACAAACATCTCATCATAATCAACTGGCCACTGATGCTTCCGGAAATGATATTCTGGGATTGGTAAACGGACAGGCTGTTACCATCGTAAACGGACAAGCAGTGCCTATTGTAAACGGACAGGCAGTGACCATCGTAAACGGACAGGCTGTGACTATCGTAAATGGTCAGGCCATACCCATTGTAAATGGCCAGGCTATAACCATCGTAAATGGTCAGGCTGTTACCATTGTGAATAATCTTTCTGAAAATGAAGTACAGCAATTGAGCTTCTTAGCATCTACGCCAACACTGCAGAATGCCCGTCAGTTAACCAACAGAAAATTGGTGAATGGTGTATATGTTACAAGTTCAACTCAGGTAGTTGATGTTACCCAGGAATCGATTTTAAAATACAATGTAAATTCAGCCCAGACATATATGCTGAGTTCCGTATCTCAAACCAGTGCCAAGGGTTTGATAGATATCAACTCTTTCACCAACGGCCAGGCAGTAACGATTGTGAACGGCCAGGCGGTAACGATAGTAAATGGTCAGGCAGTAACGATTGTGAACGGTCAGGCAGTAACGATAGTAAATGGCCAGGCAGTAACGATTGTAAATGGACAGGCGATACCCATTGTAAACAACCAGGATAAAACGGCCGTGATATTAAATGAAAGCGAGATCGGGCAAGGACAAAGCCCTTTAAAATCTCTGAATTTAATCACAGGAATTGACGTAGGTTATCAATTTGTGATACCAGGTTCATTGTTAAATGATAATTTACTGATAACTCATATAGCAGGAGAAATCACCGTACTTCCTGCAACTGTTACCATAACTCCTACAGCAGGACAAACGAAAGTGTATGGAGAAAATGATCCTGTACTAACGTATTCCAATAATGCCGGATTAACTGCTAATGACTTTACCGGAAATATCGCCCGTGTAGCCGGATCAAATGTGGGTGCATATGCATTTACGATCGGCACCTTAAGTGCAGGGAATAATTATACCTTATCCCTTGCCGGTACAAACAGTTTTGCCATTACAAAAAAACAGGTAAGTATCACGCCAATTGCTGGTCAGACTAAAGTATATGGAAGCGTTGACCCAGTGTTTACCTATACCAATAATGCAGGTTTAACCGCTTCTGATTTTACAGGGATATTGAGCAGAGCAACCGGTAATAATGTTGGAACATATGCATATACCATTGGTACACTTTCGGCAGGTTCAAACTACATGCTGAATCTTGTTACTGGCAATACTTTTTCTATAAGTAAAGCGCTGTTAAATGTAAAAGCCAACGACAATTATATTTATAAAGGAAGTCAGCTTCCTTCATTTACTTCTGTGTTCACTACTTTGAAAAACGGCGACAATCCCACAGTGAGTTATACATTGAGCCCGGCTTATACCGGAGAAGCGGGCGTATATACTATCATTCCTTTATTGAATTCCTTTGCGAATGCGGTGAATTATACGATCAGTTATACGAATGGTAATTTTTATGTTAATCCGAAAGGTAATGGAGCTAAAAAACTAAGACCATATCTGGATTGTATAGAAGAGTTGGTGAATCCTGCTCCGGGAACATTAGCTTTTGTTGCACATTTTTATTGCATCAATGACAATTCGACCCCATTGTATGTTCCCATTGGACCGGATAATTTGATCAGTTCTGCAGGCTCATTTGATAATTCACAGCAGGCGAAAGTTTTTTATCCGGGAAACACTTATTTCAATGTGCCTTTTGATGGGAATACATTGAAATGGGAACTGACTACATATGAAACAAATAAAAAATCAGCAACTTCTTCCAATGCAAGTTCCGGATCAAACAGGTGTACATATGTTACTTCCGGGAAAACAACAAATCCGAACCCAGTAAAAACAAATCCGGAAATTAACAAGCCAAATGTTAATGCAATGCTGAGCGTATTTCCCAATCCGGCCGGCGACAGGACTACAATTAATATTGCCAATGAGCAGGTAAATGAAAAGAGTTTACAATTATTCAATGCACAGGGAAAATTGGTTCCATTTAAAGTGATTGGTTCAATTACGAATAATTCTTTTGTAATTGATCTGAGCAGGTTGTCTGTTGGTATGTATTTCCTTCGGGTTAAATTGGAAACAGGAACCAAAACAATTTGTATCTTGAAAGAGTAATTGAATTGATTATTTTTGAGAATACAGGATCATTATAAAAGTAATTTTATAATGACAAAGCATTTACTATGAACTATAAGAAAATTTTTGCAGGGCTGTTTTTTGTCTTTCATTTTTTTGTGGGATTTTCCCAAACGGATAATACTGAAAAAAAAGCAGGTCTTGCAGATACGCTATTGGTAAATGATTTGCTACAGCAAAGCAAGGCTTATTTTGGTGATTCCCCATCCAGGGCAATAGCGCTCTCAAATCAGGCAAGGGAACTGGCAAGATCCATCCCTTTCCCCAAAGGGGAGGCCTACGCATTAAAACATATTGGTATCACTTATTATTTTCAGGGAAAATACATGGAGGCGCTGGATTTTTACCGGCAGTCATTAAAAATATTTGAAGAAACAAATGACAATGTCGGAATAGCTAATATGTTCAGCAATATCGGCGTGATCTACTATGATCAGGGTGATGATCTGAAAGCACTGGAGAATTATCTGCAATCACTGAAATTTGCGGAGTTGACTGGAGACAAACTCAGAATACTGACAGCATTAAATAATATTGGCGGAGTGTATAATATTAAGGAAGCTACTTACGATAAAGCACTTCAATATTATTTAAAAGCCTTGCCAATTTGCGAAGAGTTGGGGAAGCAACAGGAACTGGGGGCAATATCCGTAAACATAGGCTCCATATATTTTGCCAGGCATGATGATGAAAAAGCCATGCTGTATTTTAATAAATCCTTAAAGGCATATGGAGATTCCGAAGGCGGCCTGAACGCTTACAATGCAATAGGGAAATTATATTTAAGAGAAGACAAATTTGAACTGGCTTTGCAGAACCACAACAAAGCACTCAGTTTGTCAGAGAAGCTCAATGCGCAGATCTCGATCGTTCAATCATTGATGGGACTGGGTAATGTTTATGCGAAAAAAGGGGAATATAAAACTGCGCTGAGTTATTATAAAAAAGCGGAGATACCGGCGTTGGAAATACGGGCCAATCATGAATTGAAAGATCTGTATGAACAGATGTCTATGTCGTATGCAGAATCTGCAGATTATAGCAATGCATTTAAATACCAATCCCTTTATTCCAATATTAAAGACACGCTTTACAACATTGCAACTGATAAGAAATTGGGAAGCCTGCAATTTGATTTCGACATACAGAAAAAGCAAGGCGAGATCAATCTGCTTGTAAAAGACAATGCACTGAATGAATTACAGATCAACAGGCAAAAATTTGCAAAAAATGTTTTTGCGGGCGGGTTGATCCTGGTTTTTTTGATCGCTATTTTGATTTTCAGAAACTACAGGGCAAAGGTTAAAACAAATAAGATACTCGATCAGCAAAAAGTGCAGATTGAGCAATTGCTCTTAAATATTCTGCCCTCCGAAGTGGCTAAGGAATTACAACACAATGGCCATGCTACACCGCGGAATTATGAATCGGTGCCTGTCATGTTTACCGATTTTAAAAGCTTTACAACACATGCCGATAAATTATCACCACAGGAACTGGTATTGGAACTGAACAATTGTTTTATTGCATTTGACAATATCATAGGGAAATACAATCTCGAAAAGATTAAAACAATCGGAGATTCATACATGTGTGCTGGTGGTATCCCTTCACCGGATGATAACAGGGTCTTTCATATTGTGAAAGCAAGCATCGAAATACAGGAATATATTATTCAGAACAATGCCAGAAGGGCAAACGAAGGACAGGAACCCTGGGATCTGCGTATAGGCATTCATGTTGGTCCCGTTGTTGCCGGCGTTGTTGGAAAGAAAAAATATGCTTATGATATATGGGGGAGCACTGTAAATATTGCCAGCCGTATGGAAAGCAATGGTGCACCGGGACAGGTAAATATATCCGCTTCCACTTATGAAATGGTGAAGGATAAATTTCATTGTACTTACCGCGGAAAAATACATGCCAAGAATGTGGGTGAAATTGATATGTATTTTGTAGAAAGTGAGATCAGTTAATGATCTGTGAAAAGGCATCTTAAAATACTTTCATATCTATATATTGCTACGTGGAGAACCACAACAAAACTCTCTCAAATTGTATTTAGCTGTTTGAGGAGGATATTTTTTTTATTTAATGAATAGCAAACTGTTGAAACCGCTATGACCGTCTGGTTCACGATACGGGTTATCAACATCTTCCATCCACATCTTATCATCCAGAAAAAATTTATACTGATATTTACCGGAAGGTAAAAGCGGGATCTCGATCTTCCATACACCATCTTTTCCAGGTTCCAACTGCAAAAGATCCTGAGCCCAATGATTAAAACTTCCTGCTAACGATATGTGATGTGCGCAGTCATTGTGAATACAAAACTCAATTGTCTTTTTTCTTGGATGAACAATAGGGGAAATAGTTGTTTTCATAATAACCTCCTTTTAAAAAAATTGAATATTATCTTGATCCTGTGGTTTACTAAATGCAACTTCCTGATGTTCTGAAAATATATATGCACCATTTGACGGGGAATTATAAAAGACTTTGTATGTATGCATAAATATATTTTATTTCATCCGGACTTTAATTTACGTAATTGTGGCCAATTGAACAAAGGCTGTTTCAGAATGTGCAAATGTTTTTTTTTAATGAAATTTCCCTGTATCAGCTATATGT
>JBBKWV010000101.1:0-18622 GCA_037969135.1 Ferruginibacter sp. | reverse complement strand
GTCCGGAGAATGGATACTTCCCAATTGTCTTACACAAAGATCATCCGTTCTTTCATCGAGTAAATGATAAATTTCTTCTGAAATGAAAGGCATATAAGGGTGCAGCAATTGCATCAATTCTGTAAAATAAGTAACCGTTTGTTTGTAAACTGCCGGATCAATGGGTTGTTCAAATCCGGGTTTGATCCATTCCAGGTACCAGCTGCAGAAATCATCCCAGATCAGTGAATAAATTGTTTTCAATGCTTCACTCAAACGGAACTGGTCCATCATGGAATCAACTTCTGTACGCGTTACATTCAGTTTGTGCTGAAACCAATCGATGGCAAAGCTGTTGGATATTTGTTGCTGGTTATTTTCTGGTTGCTGGTTGTTCTTATCCTGCCTTCCTTCCCACATTTTTAAAAGCTTCAGCGCATTCCATATTTTATTGTTGAAATTTCTTCCCTGTTCCAGGGCAGTTTCATCGAATAAAATATCATTTCCCGCCGGTGATGCGATCATGATGCCAAAACGGGTGGCATCGGCACCATACTGATCGATCAAACCCAGCAGATCGGGTGAGTTTCCGAGACTCTTACTCATTTTTCTGCCCTGCTTATCCCGTACAATTCCGGTAAAATAAACCGATTGAAAAGGTTTCTCTTCCATGAATTCAAACCCGGCCATGATCATTCTTGCTACCCAGAAGAAAATGATCTCCGGTGCAGTTACCAGTGTATTTGTTGGATAGTAATATTTTACTTCTGCATTTCCCGGATTGCTGTACCCTTTAAAAACTTCAAAAGGCCAGAGCCAGGAAGAGAACCAGGTGTCGAGGCAATCTTCATCCTGCTTTAATCGGGCATCGGCGATGGCATATTGTTCAAGGAACATTTTTTTTGCTTCGGTTTCATTTTCTGCAACAACAAAACGTCCTTCTGCATCATACCAGGCAGGGATCCTGTGACCCCACCACAGCTGGCGGCTGATACACCAGTCTTTGATATTCTCCATCCAGTGGCGGTAGAGATTTTTAAATTTCGGCGGATAAAATTTTATTTCTTCTTCCATCACCGTTCTCAATGCCGGGGTTGCTAAGTCTTTCATGCTTACCCACCATTGCAGGCTCAGGCGTGGTTCTACCACTGCGTCTGTGCGTTCACTATAGCCCACTTCACTGGTATAATCTTCAGTCTTGACCAGAAAGCCTTTTTCTTCCAGTTCGAGTACGATCTTTTTTCTTGCTTCAAAACGGTCTAGCCCGATATATATCTGTGCTTCTTCGCTCAAAGTGCCGTCATCGTTGAATATATCCACCACTTCCAGTCCGTGTTTGATGCCAAGCTGGTTGTCGTTCAGGTCATGTGCCGGTGTTATTTTCAAAGCGCCGGTTCCGAAATCCATCGTTACGTATTCATCTTTGATGATGGGGATGCGCCGGTTGATCAGGGGTACAAAAGCAAATTTACCATGCAGGTGTTTATAACGCTCATCATCGGGATGTACACAGATCGCTGTATCACCCATGATCGTTTCCGGCCTTACCGTTGCAATGCTGATCGTTTCGGGTTTGCTGTTTTCCGGTTGTCCGTTGTCGATAGTATAATTTAAATGGTATAGTTTCTGTTTGGTTTCTTTTCTGATCACTTCCTCATCACTGAGGGCTGTCAATGCTTTTACATCCCAGTTGATCATGCGTTTACCCCGGTATATGATCCCTTTTTTATGCAAGGCAATAAAAATTTTTATCACCGACTCATAATAATCTTTATCCATGGTAAAGGAAGTGCGGTCCCAATCGAGACTGAATCCCAGTTTTTTTAACTGCTGTAAAATGATGCCGCCATATTTTTCCTTCCATTCCCAGGCATATCCTAAAAATTCGTCCCTCGATAAAGATGATTTTGTAATACCTCTTTCTCTCAACATGGCTACCACTTTTGCTTCAGTTGCAATGGAGGCATGGTCTGTTCCGGGAACCCAACAGGCATTTTTACCCTGCATTCTGGCTCTTCTGATCAGAATATCCTGGATGGTATTGTTCAGACAATGTCCCATATGCAGGATGCCGGTGACATTCGGCGGCGGCATTACGATCGTGTATGGTTCCCTGTCGTCGGGCAGACTGCTGAAATATTTTTTATCCAACCAGTGTTTGTACCATTTATTTTCTATCGCCTGCGGCTCAAAGTTTTTTGTAAGTTCCATTTAGTGCATCTTCTTTTAAAGAGTTTGCAAAAGTACAAAAAGCGATTTTAAAATAAGGGCCATGAAGGAAGCATTCATTCAAATTACAATATTGCAGCAGATTCAAATCCCGGACAGCCACAATCCTTTGCAGTTTTTCAAAATGTATAAACTTTTTTGCACATTAAACTAAAATAGTTAGTAATTTGCCTCCTTAACCAAAAAACGATTTTGTACGCAATTGTAGATATAGAAACAACCGGTGGCCATGCTGCTGCCAATTCGATAACGGAAATTGCCATTCATATACATAATGGAGAACGGGTGATTAAACAGTACAATACATTGGTCAATCCCGGACAAAAGATTCCGCTGTATATAACTGCACTTACAGGTATCAGTAATGCAATGGTTGCGAGTGCTCCTTTATTTGAAGAGATAGCAGAAGAGGTATATGCAATGCTTTCAAAAAATATTTTTATAGCCCATAGTGTAAATTTTGATTATTCTTTTGTAAAACAACAACTGAAGAATGCCGGTTATGATCTACATGTAAAAAAACTGTGTACTGTAAGGCTTAGTCGAAAAATTTATGCAGGATTGCATTCATATAGCCTGGGTAATTTATGCAGAAAACTGGAAATCCCCATTGTTGACCGGCACCGGGCCAATGGAGATGCAGCGGCCACTGTTATTTTGTTCGAAAAATTATTGCAAAACGGGGCAGAGCTACATATCAATGAAATGCTTAAAAAATCTTCTGCAGAACAATGGCTTCCCCAGCACCTGGAAAAAAAAGAGATAAGTCAATTGCCCGAATTGCCGGGAGTATATTATTTCCACAACGTTAAGGGAAAGGTGATCTATGTGGGTAAAGCTATCAATATCAGGAAAAGAGTAACCAGTCATTTTACCACACATGATACTAACCAGAACCGGCAACATTTTTTAAGGCATATCCATAAAATAACGCATAGTATTTGTGCCAATGAATTGCAGGCCCTTGTACTGGAAAGCACGGAAATAAAAAGACTCTGGCCACGATATAACCGAAGCCAGAAACAAGCTGCACAGAAATACGGGCTGTATAGTTTTGAAGACAACCGGGGGTATATACGACTGGCAATTGATAAGAAGAAAAAACATTTTCCGGCTATTTATCATTTTAATCTATTGCATGAGGGCCAGGTTCTGTTAAGAAAAATGGCCGAAGAATTTGACCTGGATAAAAAGCTTTGTTATTTGGATAAAACCGGAATCTCAGAAAAGGACCTGGAGTTTTTAGATCCTCCGCTGTATTATAACGGGAAAGTAAAAACTGCTCTGGAAAGCCTGGAAAAACAATTGCCAAGTTTTGCCATTGTGGATACCGGCCTTACAAAGGAGGATAAATTATACTTACTGATTGAAAGAGGAAGTTTTTGGGGCATGGGTTATTTGAACAGGAGGGAAAAGTTTAAAACGGTAAATGAGCTAAAAGAAAAACTTGTTCCGTATGCCGACAATGATTTTATCAGAAACAGTATTTATGCATTTGCCGAATTAAATCCGGAGAAAAAAATGATATTGAAGTTCTGATCAGATCAAACCAGTGAAGAATGTTATCAGAAAGGGATTTAAAATTTAAACAACCACTTCAATTGTAGCTCCGATCTTTCGGTCTGTGATTGCATCACATTTTGGTTTGAGGAATTTATAACTGCCATTTTTAACGGCATAATTTCCCTTGGTATGGATAAGCATGGCACACTGTTCTGCCTGTTCCTGGCTGTGATGGCAGATTTCAACAAGCGTTTCAATAACCCATTCAAATGTATTTATTTCATCATTCCATACAACCAGACTGTACCGGTTTTCTGTTTCTGTTAGCAAATCAACGAGATTGAGTTCTTCCGTTTCCGTTTTATATGTAGATGAAGTATTCATTAGATTAATGTAAAATTAAATTATTTTGGGTGCAAGAAAGAAATAATAGGATATTTTTTTTGCAGAAATATATTTACCCTTATCTTTGCCGTCCGAAAAACAACAGAAAATTTATTTCAGTTTTTTAGCACATCCCGGTTAATAGCCTGGAGAGGTCTCGGAAAATCTAAAAGGGAGTTTAGCTCAGTTGGTTTAGAGCATCTGCCTTACAAGCAGAGGGTCGGCGGTTCGACCCCGTCAACTCCCACTTAGCCTCAGATTTTTCTGAGGCTTTTTTAATTTATTGTAGGCTGTTTTACATATCTGTAATTAAGCTCTTTAATCCAATTGGTTGTTTTTGATGAAGGATTTGTTTAATAACGATAGGAGTATTATTGCTTATTTATTCGTTTGTACAACTATTAATGCAAACAGGGATTAAGAAGATGTTCACAAAGCTGAAAATAATAAAAAAATATTCTTTGCTATAAATACAAATTATTTGTAACTTAAAAGTCTAAACCAAAACTATTATTATGAGTTTACTTCATCAAAAATCATGGTCGGGGAAAAATGTACCCAATTGGGTGGTTATTGTAAGAATCGTCCTGGGAATTTGTTTGATTTATAAAGGCATTGATTTTATACAACATAAAGACCAGTTGATCAATTTCTTTGAATCAAGTAATTCTCTCAAAAATTTTGTTTGGATGATCGGAATGCTTCCCTGGATCCATATTATTGGAGGAGTAATGATCTTAATTGGATTTTTTACCCGTTTTATGTCCCTTACTCAATTGCCAATTATAATTGGTGCAATTGTATTTGTTAACCTGCAGGAAGGGGTTAAAGCAGGCCAGTCTGAATTGCCTTTTTCTTTTCTAATACTCGTTTTATTGATCGTTTTCTTTGTTGAGGGTGGTGGGTATATGTCTCTTGATAATTATGTCAGAAAACCTTTGAACGAAGAAGAAGAATAAATTTAATAGTTTTTTTATAAACCTTTGCTTAATAACGAGCAAAGGTTTTTTTTTATTAGTTTCCATGTTTTTTTGAAATATTAATTTAGCATATCGCTTTAAAGTATTCATCCATTTTTTGATTCACTCTCTTGTATAACTTATCCCCTTTAAATTCAAACCCATCTAAAGAATCAACAAAGTCAGGTTTGATTTTAATAAAATTAATTAAGTCAAATCCACAATGCAACCCCGGATTTTTGTTTATATAAATACTGTACGTAAAATTACCTGTTGATTTTACGATAGTTAAATTTCTACAAAATCTATACTGCATAAACTACATGTTTTAAAAAAACGGAAAATTACTTTTGTACTATCTGATATTCCAAACCCAAATAAATGCTCCGGCATTTGTGTAAAACTAATTTTATGAAAAATCTGTACAACCAGGCAGTATTCCGCTGTCTCAAATTTATCCTCCTCTTATTTATTTCTTTTCCTTCAGCACTAAAAGCCCAGGAATCCATGCGTGCCAATCTGTACATCGTGGATGCAAATGGAGCAACGCTGATTGACGGCAACCTTACCAATTACAATGATATTTACAGCAATGCTGTAGATAATTTCGATGCCTGGAAAATGATCAACCCAGGTATTAATTTCGGTATCATGCGTGAAAATTATAACCTGGTTGTAGAACGCAGAAAAGTAGTTCCAACAACTGATACCACTTATTTCAGAATGTGGAATATGATGCAGAGTAACTACAGGATCAGGTTCGTACTTAAAAATCTCAATCATACCGGACTGGTAGCAATGATAAAAGATAACTACCTCAATACAGAAATGAATGTTGGCCTCAACGACACTACATTCTACGATTTTACCATTGATGCCAATAATGCATCTGCGAATGAAATGCGGTTCCAGCTTATTTATAAACCCATTAGTATCATCACCCTTGATGTTAACTTCACTGGTATCCAGGCCCAAAGATCCGGGAAAGATATTTTGGTGGATTGGGCAGTTGCAAATGAAGTTTCGATGGAAAATTATATTGTTGAACATTCAACAGATGGCAGGAATTTTCTGCCGGTTCATGCTGTTTCTGCAATAAATACTTCCGCTAATAAGGTTTATAGTTATAAAGATCCGGTAACAATCGGAGGGGATCATTTTTATCGGATCAAAGGAAACAGTTTGAGTGGGAAGATCCAGTACAGCAGCATAGCAAAAGTTAAAACAACAATTCAATCTGACGGAGTTACCGTATATCCCAATCCGGTAGTAAACAAAAATGTTCAGATTCAATTTAGCAACCAGCCGGCTGGAAAATACAATATTGTATTATTACACAATAATGGAATAAACCAGCAATTGGTATCCATTGTACTTGCCGAAAGCCAGATCACAAAATCTGTAAGCTTACCTCAAAATATCATGCCAGGGGTTTACAGACTGCAGTTTGCAGGACCGGGTGAATCAAAATTTGTAAAAACGATTCAAGTCTTATAATTTTCATACAGGTTCATTATTTATTAAAAGGAATGCTTCATGCGTTCCTTTTTGTTATATAAAACATTTTATATTAAAAAAAATTAAAGCAAGCTGAACAATACCTTTTTAAACATGGCGTTTATGTAATTATCCAAACAAAACGAATGCTTCGGCATTTAGAAAATCCATATTATGAGAAATCTCTATTCACTAACAGTAATCTGCTGTTTAAACATTTTTGCAATATTTGCATTTTTACCCAACGAGGTGAAAGCCCAGGAATTAATGTCAGCAAATCTTTATGTAGTCGATGCCAATGGGCTAACCCTCATGGACGGAAATTTAACCAATTACAGTAGTACTTACAGTAATCAGATAGACAATAATGATATCTGGAAGATGATCAATCCGGGCCTTAATTTTGGAATTTTAAGAGATGGGGTAAATTTAGTTGTAGAAAGAAGAAATATTATTGCTGTAAATGATACCACTTTTTTCCGGATGTGGAATATGATGCAGCTGAACTACCAGATCCGTTTTGTTTTGAAAAACCTCAATCATCCGGGATTGGTCGCTTTTATAAAGGATAATTACCTTGGTACAGAATCGAAGATCAACACGAATGATACCTCTTATTTTAATTTTACTATTGATGCTTCTCCTGCCTCTGCAGGTGAATCCCGTTTTCAATTAATCTATAAAACAGTTAGTCTGGCACCACTGGATGTGAATTTTACCGGAATTCAGGCTCAAAGAAAAGGAAAGGATATTAATGTAGAATGGAAAGTCAGTAATGAAATATCCATGGAATCCTATTCAGTAGAGCATTCTTATGATGGAAGGAATTTTCAATCCATTCAAACGTTGCCTTCTTTCAATAACGTGAATAGTATTACGTATAATTATGCTGATTTGAATGTAGCCACAGGAGATATTTTCTATCGCATTAAAGGGACCAGCCTGAGCGGAAAAATTCAATACAGTACGATCGTAAAAGTAAATGCCCTTGCTTCAGACAAAGATGTGATCGTTTATCCCAATCCGGTAGTCAACAAAAAAGTTCAGTTGCGTTTTATCAACCTGCCAGTCGGGACTTACAATGTTGATTTGGTGAATATGAATGGAATGAAACAGCCATTATCTTCTATCCAGATTAATGACGGACAAAGTTTTGGGACAATATTACTGCCACAAAACCTGGTACCCGGAATGTATATATTGCGGTTGACCGGAAAAAATCAGCGAAAAATAGTAAAAACCATACAGGTTTTATAAAGTAATAATACGATAAAATAAAAGGAGCACAAATTAAATGTGCTCCTTTTATATTTGTAATATAATGAAAATGAATTAATTATATCATTTTAGATCACAGTATCGAGTTTAACTAACTAGTTGATTCATAATAAGATTAAATAAATCACGTTTATGATTCATACAAGTACCCAGCAAATCCCAAATAAATCCGGGGATATTTTAATCCGTCTTCTTTAAAAACTACCATGATCATGGCAGTTTTATCTTTCTGTCTTTTTATGGAAATCAGTAATGTATTTGCGTAAGCAATTGCTTATAAAAATCTTTTATCCAAACATTAGCACATAAAAGTTATGGCTAAACATTCTATAAAAAACCAAAACATGAAACCTTTTTTACCAATTTCTTTACAAAGAAAGCAACAGCATTTTATTAAACTCTTCCTCGTTTTCATCACAGTCTTTACTGGCATGGTTTCACAAGGACAAGTCACTGTTCTAACTTTTCCGGTTGATTTACCAGTAGGCCCCTGGCTATGCCCAACCGGTGTAACCAGTATTGCTGTGGAATGTTGGGGTGGAGGCGGTTCTGGTGGCGGAGCTACCGGAAACCCTGCTGCAGGGGGTGGCGGTGCCGGAGGCTCCTATGTCAAGCAAAACAACTATACAGTCGTTCCCGGAACCTATTATAATTTTAATATTGGAACAGGCGGAAACGGAACAACCGGTGCTGGTGCAGCAGGTAATGATTCCTGGTTTGACAATGCAACTGCGGTTATGGCCAAAGGTGGAAATGGCGGAGCATTGGCTAGTACTAACAATTCAACTGCTGCAGGTGCTGCAGCCATATCATCCGGAAATATTGGTTTTACAGCACCTTTTAGTTATTATGGCGGCGGCGGAGGTACCGGAGCTGCTCTGGGTGTTTCCGGTGGTGGAGGTGGTTCGAGTGCCGGTACAGGTTCCAATGGTAATCCGGGTGTGGTCACTGCTGGCGGTTCGGCGGTTACCGGAGGTGGTGCAGGAGTAAATGGCTCTACATCATCAGCAAATGGTGCTGATAATAGCAACCTGGGTGGTGGCGGAGCAGGAGCAAGGGCAGGCAATAATACCAACCGTAGTGGTGGAGACGGCGGAGATGGTCAGATCAGGATTACGTTTACCCATCCCAGTTGTCCTATTTCAACTGCTGTTACTCCATCTGCAACACAGACAGGTTGTATTGGATTTACTGCCAATACTTTAACAGCAGCTATAACACTATCCGGTGTAACCGGAACACCCACATTATTATACCAGTGGTATTATAATAATACGAACAGCAATACGGTGGTTGGTGCAACTTTGATTTCAGGAGCTACCAGTTCCACATATTTACCATCTACTTTAACATCCGGAACAAGATATTATTTTTGTGTAGGTTATGCTACCAACAACAGTTGCGCTCAAACCAATGCAACACAAAGCCTCGCTTCCAATACGGTACAAGTGACCGTTATTGCACCCATGACAGGATCTATTTTAGTAGGTACAGGTCAGACTTATACAACACTCACGGCTGCGGTCACCGCATATAACAATGCCTGTTTAGCGGGCCCTGTTAGCTTTTTACTGACCAATAACGGGGGAACCTATACAACAGGAGAAACCTTTCCGATCGTAATTAATAATGCGGCAGCAAGTGTAGTTAATACGCTTACCATCCGGCCGAATACCGGTGTTACCACTACGATCAGCGGTTCAGCTTCAAGTGATGCAATCATAAAAGTTTCGGGTAAATATGTTACGATAGACGGATCAAACAATGGTTCTTCCACAAGGGATTTAACAATAACGAATACCAGTACTACAAGTCCTACTGTGATCGGCATTGGTTCAACAGGAGCCAGCAGTATCAATGATGTGACCCTGAAAAATTGTAACATTATCAATGGTGTAAACACATCCAGTGCTGTGATTGTTTCTGATATTACTTCATTGGGGTCTGCAGGATATTTTACAAATATCAGCATCCAAAACAACAATATTCAAAAAGCATATATCGGAATATACTGTGTTGCAGTTTACCTGTCGGGAAATGGCAACGGACTTAATATCAATTCCAACGACCTCACAACTTCGGGTGCAAATGCCATTCGGAGAATAGGTATTTATATTGGATCTGCAGATGGTGCTTCTGTTGCAAATAACAGCATTGGAAATTTTGAAACCTTGAATACCGAATTCGATTATGGAATTTGGGTGGCATCTAGTACAACAAACGCTGTAATAACCGGTAATACAATTTCGAATCTCGCTTATACAGGTGCTTCAAATACGGGCCCCAATGGGATATTTATATCCACGAATATTCCAAATTCAAATACAAAGATTTCCGGAAATACAATTTCAAACATAACAAGTGCAGGATTTGTTCCTGCATTGGGCTCTGGCGCAGCATGTGCTATCAATGTAGCTTTTGCAAGTGCGGGGGTAGAGATCAGTGGTAATAATATCAGCAATATTAAAAATACCAATACCGGTAATTATGGTTGCAATGGAATCAATTTGGGATCTACATCAACCGCAGCCAATTGCAGGGTCTTTAACAATATGATCTTTGATATTGCTGGAAGGGGAGCTACAACGGGTCGGGGTTATGAATACAATGGTTATGGCATTGCAGTTATTTCTGGTGCGGGTTATGATATTGATAATAACAGTATTTTGTTAAACAGCAACCAAACAAATAGCGGATATCCTGCAGCCATAAATATTACTTCGGGTGTAACAGCAGCAAATGCGATCAACCTGCGGAACAATATTTTAATGAATACACAAACACAGACGGGGGAGCATTATGCTATTCAATCCTCTGCTGCAAATACCGTATTCAACTCCATCGATTTCAATAATTATTATGTTGCAAGTGGTAATCTTGGTTATCGGGGCGGTAACCTGCTGACATTGGCAAATATCCAAACCGGATTTGGCAGCAATACCAATTCTAAAAATATTTTACCCGTATTTGTTTCATCTACCAATCTGCATTTGGTACCGTTAAGCAATGTTTCATTAAACAATCTGGGAACTGCAATTGCGGGTTTAACCATTGATATGGATAACCAGACAAGAAACGGACTCACACCGGATATCGGAGCAGATGAGTGGATCATGCCGACTGTAAGTTACTGGGTTGGAAGTGTTTCCACAAGTTGGCTTGACCCTGCTAACTGGGAGGCCAATTTTATTCCGGATGCGTCAATTGATACATACATAACCGGCGGTTATAATTTTATGCCGGAAATAACAACAACTCAGGGAGTAAAAGCCCTTAATATGTCTGCTCCCGGTACCCCGCCATTACTTACCCTCAATGGGGGCACCCTTCAGGTGAATAGGAATATCAATTTTACCGGTGGCTTAATTGACGGATCAAACGGTACATTGGAAATGAAAAGCTCATTGGCTCAGACGATACCGGCAAATTTATTTCAAAACAATAATCTTAAAAACCTGATCATCAGCAATACCAATAATGTAACGGGTGTAACGTTGGCGGGTACACTGGATATTTACCGTTCGGTTATTTTTGTGGGGGGAGGAAGGAAACTTACTACAGGAGGTTACCTTACTTTCAAATCAACAGCGTCTGAAACTGCCTGGTTGGGACAAATGACCGCTTCGAATACCCTGGTAGGAGATGCAACCGTTGAGCGTAATATTCCCTTGCATACCAAGGCATGGCAGTTTTTATCAACACCCATCACTGCTTCCAGTACACAAACGGTAAAACAGGCATGGCAGGAAGGAGCTGCAACAGCTAATGCTAACCCGGTTCCGGGTTTTGGAACCCAACTTACCAGCAACAGGGTAGGTGCTGCATCACAACCCACTCCGGGCTTTGATGTATATACGCCTTCTTCTCCATCTATAAAAATCTTCAATCCAGCTTCAGGCGCTTATGTAGGTTTACACCGTACCGATACTGCCATTTCAAACCCAAGGGGTTATCTGGTTTTTGTACGGGGCGACAGAAGTGTTATTACTTCCGGTGCACCTGCAACGGCTACTATCATGCGCATGAAAGGAACTTTACATACACCGGCAAATCCACCCGTTAGTATAAATGTTACAACAACCGGTTTTGAATCAATCGGTAATCCATATGCATCTGCAATCAATTTCCGGTCGCTGACTTTAACCGGAGGGGTTCAAACGGATTTCTTCTATTTATGGGATCCAAAATTAACAACCATTGGTGTTAACAGTGCATATGGATACGGTGGAATGCAGACCTTTTCCTGGAATGGCAGTGCCTTTGATGTAACTCCGGGTGGAGGCAGTTATTCCGGTTCCAACAGGAATATTGAATCAGGGCAGGCATTTTTTGTCAATGCACCGTTTAGTACAGGCACTGTATCATTTGCCGAATCTGCAAAAGTCAGCGGAAGCAACAGTGTAAACAGAATGCCAAACCTTCAATCTGTTCAAATGCGTACAAACATGTACGTTATCAATGCTGGTAACAGGATATTGATAGATGGGAATCTGGTTCAATATGGCCGTTCCTGGTCTAAATCGGTTGATATAAATGATGCGTTAAAAATGAACAACAGTGGAGAAAACCTGGGTATTTCCAGGGAAAATAAATTGCTTGTTGTAGAACGCAGGCCAATTATCGAACGCACGGATACCGTATTATATAATATGGGGATGCTGAGGATACAGCAATATGAATTTGAGTTAATCCCAACCGGATTGGCCCAGCCGGGACTTGCTGCTTTCCTCGAGGATAATTATCTTGGAACAAGTACTGTAGTAAGTTTACAGAACATAACCACTATACAGTTTAATATTGTAAATATCCCGGGTTCATATGCAGCAAACCGTTTCCGTCTTGTGTACCGACAATTAAAAAATGTTGTACCGGTAACTGTTATATCTGAAGAATCAAAAAATACATCCATTGGTACAAAAGTAGCAGTTGTGAATCAGCCATTGGAAGAAACCGTTTCTGACATCATTGTATATCCAAATCCGGTGGTAAATAAAACGTTACAATTACAGTTTACCAAACA
The DNA here is from genome assembly GCA_037969135.1 of Ferruginibacter sp. Classification (GTDB taxonomy): domain Bacteria; phylum Bacteroidota; class Bacteroidia; order Chitinophagales; family Chitinophagaceae; genus Ferruginibacter. The sequence continues at coordinate 5,773 of JBBKWV010000101.1, read as the reverse complement.
AGTTGCCGGGTTGTATAAAATAGATCTGATTCAAAGCAACGGTAGTTTACAGCCATTGAGATCTGTTCAGGTTGAAACAGGAAAAACAAACCGTTCAATATATCTGCCTCAGCATCTGGCATCCGGTATGTATATGCTGCAAATAACAGGGCCGGATAATAAGGTTATCGTAAGATCTATTCAGGTCTTATAAAAAATAGTATTACTGCTCATAAAAAAAGAGAACGCCATATGTGTTCTCTTTTTTTATGAGGTTAAATGAGATCGGGTAATTTTTCATTTAATACAGTTCTAAGGCTGAACCTTTTTTTTAATAGATCAAATCAGCATATGTTCACAAATAAGTAATAATAATAATTTAATTATATTTAAATTAGCAACTGATTCATATATCTAGTCAAATCTCCCCGATAAAACATTCTTATTTCTGAATATAAAATTGCCAACCACTTTTTTGTTAAGGCAATGATACTTTTTTATTAAAAAATAATGACATGGTAAATTTTTTGCGTTTTATATTTTTTCAGAAAAGACCAATTAAAATTTCATTATTTTTTATTTTGTTTTTTCTGATTGCCAATACCCGGTTTTCTTTTGCACAGGTTTCAAGCATCTATACTTTCTATCAATATAATGAAACATATAAACCCGGCATTTCCACTACATCCACAACTCCCGCAAGTATTTTCAATACAGGATGGGATGATAATACAGCCACATATCCAATCCCGTTTAATTTTACCTATAACGGAGTTTTATTTACAACATCCGGTACAATTGGTGTAGACACAGACGGGTGGCTTGCGTTTAGCAATACTGCAATCACGATGACCGGAACTTTGGGAGGAGGTTCCTGGGTTTCTATTTCAAACCCAACGGGTGTTTATTTGAACGGAACAGCCAACAATAACGGGTTTGCCGGTTTCAATTGTGATCTGAATGAACAAAGTTTTAATACCATAACGGCAACGGGTACCGCAGGATCAAATATCCTTACAGCAATATCTTCCTTTGCTGATATACAGATAGGCACAAGATTAAGCGGAACAGGGATCACAAATGGTACAGTGGTTACTGATTTTACCGGAACCACTATAACGATGAGTGCAGCGGCAACCACTACCGGTTCACTGACCATTACACCCAGATCAAGTATTTACGGATTTATCAGGGGAATTGCTCCATACCGTCAGTTTGTTGTTCAGTGGACCCAGATCAAAAGATTCAACGGCTCGGGTTCTGATAATTTCAATTTTCAGATGGTGATCAATGAAGCTGCAGGTCTTACAAATGCACAAACCATCCAGGCAGTTTTCGGAAATTGTACCGCAACAGGTACCACCGATCTGAATGTTCAGGTTGGATTAAGAGGTGCATCCGCTGCAGATTTTAATGCCAGAAAAACTTCAACAGATTGGTCGGCAACCGTTCCTGCAGTTGCCAATACAGAATACCTGAAATTCAATAATGCGATCAATCCTCACAATAATCTTGTATTTAACTGGAGTCCGCAGTGTGTCGTTAACCCAGGTGCTGCCGGAGCAATTTCCGGTACAAATCCTGTTTGTCCGAATACAATTGTAAATTATACTTTGGCTGGTGTTCCCAATGCCAATTTCTATACCTGGACTTATAGTGGTAGCGGAGCCACATTTTCTGCAACAACAACACTACCGACCAATACATTTTATTTTGGAGCTGTTGTAACTGCAGGAACTATTACAGTAACTCCTCAAAATCTTTGCGGATCCGGATCGTCATCAAACCTTCCCATTACTGTAATTGCAGGACCAACAGCCGGTATTTCCTATCCCGCGTCCTCTTATTGTATGAGTGTTACCGGGCAGATCCCTGTAAGCCAAACGGGTACGGGTGGAGGTACTTATTCAGCCAGTCCTGCAGGGTTAACGATTAATGCTGCGGGAGCAATTACTCCTTCAACAAGTACTGCAGGTGTTTATACAATTACGTATAGTTTTACGAATGGAACCTGTAATGGTACAGCTACTGCTGCTGTAACGATCGTTGCAAATCCGGTAATCAATGCTACTGCATCACCGGCAATTATTTGTATCGGGTCCAATGCTCAATTGCAGGCCAATATTGCCGGTTCCGGTTCCGGGTATACAGTAAACAGTATAGCATATGTAAATTCAACGCCTTCCGGTAGTCCGACAACCATCTGGAATGTATACACTGATGATGCAAATGCGATTGTGGCAATGCCTTTCACATTTAATTATTTTGGCAACGGCATCACACAGCTAACGGTAAGCAGTAACGGTTATATTGAAATGCAAACCAACAGCGGGAATTCTTTCACTGCACAAACCCTCCCCAATGCCGCAACACCAAATAATGTGATTGCATTGGCCTGGGAAGACCTGGTTATAGATCCCTCTACACATCCGGGCGCCAATGTGCGGTTTTTCGTGAATGGAACAACCCCTAACAGGGTAATGGTGATCGATTATTTTAAGTTAAGATTCCTGGGTGGTACCAGTGCTGAAAATGTTACCGGGCAGATAAAATTATATGAAAGTGATAACCATATAGAGATCGCTGCAGGAGCTGTGAATGATAATGGTAATTCATATCAGAAAACGATGGGAATAGAAAACAACACCGGAACGGTAGGTTATCCTGCACCGGGAAGGAACAATGTTGTTTGGAATTTTACCACAGCTGAGGCCTGGTCATTCAATCCGGTAGTCGGTATGTATACCTATCTCTGGTCGCCGGCTACTTTTCTCAGTAATACAACAATCAGTAACCCTGTAGCAACTGCCGTAACCACAACCACTGCTTATAATGTAACGGTGACAAATACCGTTACAGGATGTGTCGGAACGGGATCTGTTACCGTAACCGCTTCTGCAGCATTGAACGGCACTTATACGGTTGGAGCTGCCGGAAATTTTGCCACACTAACGGCAGCGGTTAGTGCATATAATAACCTGTGCATCGGTGGGCCGGTTGTTTTTTCCCTGATCGATCCTTTATACAGCAGCAGTGAAACATTTCCCATTTCTATCAACAGTAATGTGTATCAGGATGCCATCAATACCCTCCGCATCCAGCCTGCAGCAGGGGTGAATGCAGTCATTTCCGGTTCTCTGAATAACAATGCGCTCATCAGAATTACGGGTAAATATATCAGTATCAATGGCTCAAATAATAATACGACCAGCAGAAATTTATCCATAACCAACACAAGTACTACATCACCCAGTGTTGTATTGTTTGGGTCGGCAGGGGCTGTATCTGTTACAAACGCAGCTTTAAAGAACTGTACGATCACAAATGGTTCAACAAGTTCATCAGCAATTGTGATTTCTGATGCCGGAGTACTGGGTAATCCCGGTTATTTTAAAAATGATACTATTCAGAATAATTTGATACAGAAAGCCTATATGGGTATTTATGCGAATGCATTTGTTGCAGGAGGGAATGGTACCGGTACATATATTTCATCCAATGATTTAAGTGTATTGGGAGCTAATGCAATTGCTTATGTTGGAATATATTTTCAGGGGATCGATGGCGGTTTAATTACCGGAAATAATATCGGAAATTTTGAATCTGCTTCTTCGCAGGTTGACAGGGGAGTATGGATAGCTTCCGGAACCGTGAATTGTAAAGTGGAAAATAACAATATTCATGATATAAAATATACCGGCAGTTCGGGATATGCCGGCCAGGGGATAGTAGTAAGTACCGGATTGGCTGCAGCCAATATCAGTTTGTCTAATAACATGCTTTATAATATTTCAGGAGACGGAGATTCATACAATACTTATGGTGCATCTTATACTCCTGCAGGGATCTATATTTTCGGAACAGGGCAGGGAGGGGTAAATATTTATTTCAACAGCATTTACCTTTCCGGAAATACACTGGCTAAAACAAATTCGGCATCTATTGGTATTGCTTTGGGAGATAATAGCAGTGCAAACATTAAGAATAATATTATTCACAATAAACTTGGCAGATCTACATCAACGGGAATAGCAACGATTGGCATTGCTGCCCTTACTTCTGCAAGTCAATTTATAACGATCAATAACAACAATTATTTCAGCAATGCATCCGGAACGGGAACCAATATGATCGGCAGGATCGGTACAACGAATGCTGTAACCCTTTTGAACTGGCAAACAGCAACAGGCCAGGAAGCAAATGGGGTAAATATCCTGCCGAATTTTATTTCAGCAACTGATCTGCATTTGGTTCCGGCTACAAATGCAACCCTGAGTAATTTTGGTACCCCCATTATAGGAATTGATACTGATTTTGATGATCAAACAAGAAATGGACTCACCCCGGATATCGGTGCCGATGAATGGGTAATACCTTCCACGGGTTCCTGGGTAGGAAAAACTTCCATTGATTGGTTGGTGCCAACAAACTGGGAAGCCAATGTTGTTCCGGATGGTTCAACGGATATTACTATAACCGGTGGTTACACATACATGCCAACCATCGTAACTGTACAGGCTGTACGAGGTTTGAGCATGTCTGCACCCGGGTCTCCGCCAATATTAACGATCAATGCCGGTACCCTGCAGATCAGCGGAACCATCCTCCGGTCTGGTGGCAGCATTATCGGTTCAAACGGCAGTCTGGAAATGAATGGTACTGCTGCGCAAACCTTACCTGCAAATCTTTTTCAAACCAACAACCTGAAGAATTTAATTATCAGCAATACCAATACTGTTACTGGGGTAACGTTGGCGGGTACACTGGATATATACAGGTCGTTGACTTTTGGCACTGCCGGAAGAATACTGAATACCGGGGGATTTCTTACGTTAAAATCAACCGCCACTGAAACAGCCTGGCTGGGGCAGATGACAGCATCGAACAGCATTACAGGCGATGCAACCATTGAACGTTATATCCCAAACCACAGCAAGGCCTGGCAGTTCTTATCAACGCCCATTACTGCTTCTTCTCCCCAAACCGTAAAACAGGCATGGCAGGAAGGAGCAACCACCTCAAATGGCAATCCTGCACCGGGTTACGGAACTATGCTCACCAGCCATGTGACAGGTGCAGCTACGCAGCCAACACCCGGTTTTGATGCATATACAGCCGTGGGAGCTTCCATAAAAGTATATAATAGCGGGGCGTATACCGGTTTAACCAGTACCGCAATTCCCATTTCAAATCCGAAAGGTTATTTTGTTTTTGTACGGGGCGACAGGTCTGTGACCACTTCCGGGGGAGTTGCAACGGCTACGGTCATGCGCACAAAAGGCACTTTGCATACACCGGTAAACCCACCGGTTACCATTAATCTTGCATCACCCGGATTTGCATCAGTGGGTAACCCGTACGCTTCGGCGATCGATTTCAACGGACTTTCATTAACCGGCGGAGTGCAGGCTGGGGTATTTTATTTGTGGGACCCCAAATTAACAACCGGTCCGGCCAGTGCCTATGGGTATGGCGGTTTCCAGACATTCTCCTGGAACGGCAGTTCCTTTGATGTTACCCCGGGCGGCGGCAGTTATACTGGCTCCAACAGGAACATAGAATCCGGACAGGGATTTTTCGTAAATGCACCAGCAAGTGCCGGAACCTTATCCTTTAATGAAACAGCAAAAGTAAGTGGTAGCAATAATGTGAACAGGATGCCCGATCTGCGATCTGTTCAAATGCGTACAAACATGTACGTTATAAATGCAGGCAACCCGGTTTTGATTGATGGAAACCTGGTTCAATACAGCCGTTCCTGGTCAAAAGCGGTGGATATGCATGATGCCATTAA
>JBBKWV010000100.1:0-5687 GCA_037969135.1 Ferruginibacter sp. | reverse complement strand
CTGAAAACCACTCCTTTTTCCAGGCTAATAATTACTTCTTCGAAGTTTTCTTTTTCATTAAAAAGTCTGAAGCTGTTAAGTATTCTATTTGATGTCATGATCTTTGCTGTAAATTTTTGCTGCCAGTTTTTCTACCGTTAACCCCTGAACGAAAATAGAAAAAAATACCACAACATAAGTTATAAAAACAAGTTCATCTTTAATAGCAAATGTATTGGGCAATGACAATGCCATCGCAATGGACAAACCGCCTCTGAGGCCACCCCATGTCATCAATTTAATGGTGCTTTTAGAAATTTGAAGCCACTTTTTAGAGATGCTGAACGGAATGATCAAAGCAATATAACGGCTGATCAATATTAAAGGAATAAGACACAAAGCGATGATCAGGAATTCACGTTCATAATGAATAGACAGAATTTTAAGGCCGATTAGCACGAATAAAACTGCATTCATCAGAACATCTATGAGATGCCAGAATTTATATACATATAATTGGGTATTATCACTCATTGCTTCCCGCTTCGATTTATGGCCCGTCATCAGTCCGGCAACAACCATTGCCAATGGACCTGAAACATGTATAACGTGTGCCAGCCAATTCCCGCCCAAAACAGCTGCCAGGGTAATGATCACTTCGGTTTCATAATCGTCAATTGATTTCAATAAAAGATAAATGATATATCCAATGACCAATCCGAGTAAAACACCCCCCACAGCTTCCTGTAAAAACAACAGTCCTATATCAGAAATCTGAACATGGTCAACCCCTTTATTGATAATGGTTAACAGAGAAATAAAAATAACAACTCCAATACCATCATTAAACAAAGATTCTCCTACAATATTTATTTCTGCAATTTTGGGCACTTTGGCCTTTGTAAGAATTCCCAATACCGCAACCGGATCTGTTGGTGATATTAAAGCACCAAATAAAAGGGCATATAAAAAATTAATATGAACATCAAAAAGACTGGTAATAAAATACAATGCTCCACCGATCAGAAATGTTGAAATGATCACACTAAACAGTGCAAATAAAACAATTGATACTCTGTTACTTCTTAACTGGTTATAATCAGTATGTAATGCCCCGGCAAATAAAAGAAAACAGAGCATGATGTCTATAACAATTTGACTAAAATCAAGTTCATTGATTGTATTGATAAGCGGCTGCAGCGTATCTGGTGAGAAATAATTGTAAATGATAAGTACAATCGAAAATACGGTACTTAAGAACATCAGTCCGATTGTTGCCGGTAATTTTAAAAACTTTGTATTGATGTAAGCAAATATGCTTGTAAGAATTAAAACAGCTGTAATAAAATAGAATCCGAACATTTAGCAATTGGTTATATAAGTTTTTGATTTATTTCTTTTTCCCAGCATTTAACTTCCCTTTTTCATTTGGGTCATGTATAAATTTGTATTGAATTTAAAAATCCTAAATCTTTATCAGGATCAAGGATCAGTAAAAATGGATGCGGGTAGATAATTCAGCAAATCAACTACAGTGTAAAAATAGATTTAATTCTGCTCATTCTTTTTTATAGTTAAAACAGGCACCTGAGCATGGTTTACAATTTGACCACCGGTAGATTCAATATATTTTCCCGTTAACTTGGATTCTTCTCCCGGGTTTACCAATATCAGATCGATAGATTCTTTTTCTGCATATCGCAATATGGCATCAGTAATATTCTTTCCTCCGGATGCCAGTGTCTTAAAAGGGATATTTTCCCTGCTGAGCAGCTCCTTGATCTTCACCAATATTGAAAAAGTATTGTATTCTTTCGACTGAAGTTTTTCCTGAAGGCATACCAAATGTATTTCCGCATGAAACAAACCTGCCAGCGTTATGGCATACTGCAGTTTATTTTCGGGATAAAAATCTTCCACCGGTACAATCATCTTATTTATTCCTTCAAACTGGCCATAGGGTTGTAAGGTGAGTACCGGACAGGGGATCTCAGATGCCAGCCGCTGTGCATTGCTTCCAAAAATAAATTCCCTGATTCCTTGTGTTCCTGCTGTACCCATGATCAGCAGATCTATCTCGTTCTTTAATATATAGTCATTAATAACTGAAGTGAGTTCACCTTCCTCTACCTTACAGATGAATGTAATATTATCATGCCCTTCCGGTAATGAACCTTCGATTTCCAGCATGCGCATCTTTGCCTCTTGTAATGAAGTACTTAATGTCTGATAATCTATCGCCATCCCTGTTTCAGGTGTAACCAGGTATCCAATCGTATTCAAATCTACAACAGAAAGTAAATGGATCTCATCGCTGTTACATTGTACAGCTGTATCAATCGCTCTTTGAATCCCCGCCTTCGAAATAGCAGAAAAATCAACCGGAGCAAGTATTTTTTTAAACAATTTCATGTTATTATTATTTTAAAATAAACCCGCTTTTTGAAGATTAATATGATTTTTTTTCCTGTTTGAAATTACAATTTTCTTCCGAATTGCAACTATTCAGATAATATTAACCCCATATTTTTTCTTTAAATATTCTTTACCAAAAACTATTCCTGCAGATCTTCAAACAGTCATTTATTTTCCATTTGTTGCAAAGCATTCTTTACCGCAGTTACCGGCAGTTTGCAGGATTTGTCCCTGCATACATAAATGGTTGTTTGCCCGGAAATAAATTTGTTTTCCAATAATTCTAGCTTACCCATCTCTTTCCCGCCCATCAAAATTACATTGGGTAAATAATGCTGATCAAATTCCTTCCGTTTTTCTTTAAAACCATCTCCAACAATGGCAATTTCATACAAAGGATGTACCATCAGGGCTTCAACAATACCCCAATTAGAATAAAAATAAATATTCCTTTGTATGTCTTCATGCACATTTACCAGCATTTGATTTGCTTTTTTTATATAATCCTCTCTGTAATAATAATGCCCCAGAATAAAAAGATTTTTTGCCATTTCAGAATTTGAAGAAGGAATTACATTGTCTGCCGTTTCCATTTTCCTGGAAATGAGATTTGCATATTTGTTGTGGGTATAAAAAAACATCCGGGATGTTTCATCATAAAAATGCCCGATGCTGTATTGAGTAATCTTATTTGCTTCATCCAGCCATTTTTCATCAAAAGTTGCTTCGTATAATTCTATAAATGCTGCTACAGTAAAAACATAATCATCCAGCAAACCATTGATCGTTGATTTGCCATTTTTATAATTGCGGGAAATCTCCCCGCTGTCGCTGATTGCATTCTTTAAAAGAAAATTTGCATTCTTTATCGCAGTCTCTAAATATTTTTCTTCGCCAAATACACGATATGCCCTGAGATACCCTTTCAGCATGAGCGCATTCCAGGATGTAAGGATCTTATCATCCAACCCGGGTTTAATACGGCTGCCACGGATCTTCATCAGGATTTTTTTAGCATCTGCTATTTTTTGGTTCAACTCCCCGGTAGTGAGATTATGTTTTTTTGCAATGGCATCATCCTGTTCATCTCTGAAAAAAATATTCTTCCCATGCTCCCAGTTTCCAGAATTGGTTATATTATAATAATCAATAAAAACAGCCGCTTCTGATTTCAATGCAGCATCAATTTCCGCTTTTGTCCATACATAATATTTCCCTTCTTCTCCTTCACTGTCTGCATCCAGAGACGAATAAAATCCTCCTTCAGGAGACTTGAGTTCATTATTTACAAAATCCAATGTTTCAAAAACCACTTTTTTATACAAGGGATTTTTCGTCAGTTGGTACGCATTTGAATACAGGCTAACCAGTTGTGCATTGTCGTAAAGCATTTTTTCGAAGTGAGGAACAAACCAGTTTACATCTGTGGAGTACCGGGCAAACCCACCTTCCAGGTGATCATAAATTCCACCAAATGCCATGTTATCCAATGTAACTTTTACGGCAATAAGCGCTTCTTCATTTTTACTCAAATAATAATAATGCAAAACGTATTCCCAATTGGATGGCATGGGAAATTTTGGTGCACGATTCGCACCCCCTTTTTTAAAATCAATATTTGATATCATGCTGCCGAATTGTTTATCCAGATCAGCAAGACTGAATTTTTTTTCCTCACTTTTAAAAGAAACACTTTCTACTGTATGAATTCCTTTTGTAACTTCTGCTGCCTGTTTTTCAAGTGCAGCAGGATCTTTCCTCTTCATTTCAACAAAATAAGCTAGCATTTTTATCCAGTTCTCTTTGGGGAAATACGTTCCGGCATAAAATGGTTTCCCATCAGCTAAAGCGATTGCATTGAGTGGCCATCCTCCACTGCCTGTGATTAACTGTGCAGCTGCCATGTAAACCTGGTCCACATCCGGTCTTTCTTCCCTGTCCACTTTTATACAAATGAAATTTTCATTCATTATACGGGCAACCATCGTGTCTTCAAAACTCTCATGTTCCATAACATGACACCAGTGACAGGCTGCATACCCAATACTAATGATGAGCATTTTATTCTCATCCCTGGCTTTCTTCAATGCAACTTCGCCCCATGGATACCAGTTAACCGGGTTGTGTGCATGCTGCAATAAATACGGACTGCTTTCATGAACAAGTTCGTTGCTGTATAAATGTTTTTCCTCCATTGTATCTGAGTTTCTGTTTTGAGATTGTCCACAGGAAGATTGAAAAATAATGATGCTGCAAAAAACGATAACTGAAATTTTATTCTTCATATCAACCCATTAATCTAAATAATTCATCTGATTGTCTTAAAGTTACAAAATAAAGAAGTGACCGCCTCATATGGTTCTCAATACGAACTATACAAGGCGGTCACTTCTTATCAAATTTTGTAGAGCAGTTTATGCCGTCAAAATAAACAACTGATTATTTTGTTTTATGAACAGTTCCTGAAGGAAATGAACCCAGGTTTTGCTGAAGCATCATATCCATATGAACGGCTGCGTTTGCCGGAATACCTGCCGCCAGTGGCTTTAACAGGAAAGGAGCCGGGCTGTTATCCGGTACAGGTTCAATACTGATCACTGCAGTTCCCCCTTTCAGACTTGTTGGAAACATTAATCCCATCGGTGCATTCACCAAAAAATCTTCTCCCGGAAATGGAGGCGAAGGCATTACTCCGCTAAACATCGAAGACGCATCTGCCATATTTCCATTTAAAAAAGTACCGGTTGAAACGGGCACACCGTTGATCACAGCCCATCCTTCATACTTCCAGCCGGCAGGCAATGTGGGGAGTGATAATCCGGCAGCAGGGCTACCACCTGCGAGGCTTAAAAACCATATACCGCTGTCTTCATCCGTTTGGTCATCACTGGTTGGTGTTGCCAGGATATATTTACCGGCAGCCGATGTAAAATCATTGGCAAGGGCAGCGGGATGTGATACTGCCACATTTGTTGTTTTGTTGCCGTTCGTAAAATCTCCTCCCAGTAAGTGCACATCACTTGGTGCTGGGTTATTATCGGGATAAGGTTCAACAGTAAGTACAAAAGTGCTGGTATTGATCAATACAGGTTCGGGCACTTTAAATACAGATTTACTCAGATGTCCATTATTATCAACTGCAAATACTCCTGTCGATACCGGCTGACCGTTAACGATCAACCATCCCTCATACCGTGCATTGGGCCCTAAATTCTCCAACCCGGTTATGTTTAATTTTAGATTGCCATCCTTCGGCGTATTGTCTTTTTTACAGGCTGTCATCAGACCCAGAC
>JBBKWV010000099.1:0-17934 GCA_037969135.1 Ferruginibacter sp. | reverse complement strand
GACTAGAATATTATTCTCATCATAATTTCATCAATGAAACAGAAGAATTCTATTTTTAAACTCTTGGACTAACAGGAGAAGGAAGTCATTTAATGACTTGTATAAACTCCTGCAAGGTACAAAACGTTCTCCACAATGTATTATTGTAACAAAAAATTTAAAATATTAAATATAGACACTATACATATCTCTCACTTGAGATACACTTTAAATAAACCTTCCCCTTATAATTGATTATTTAAAACAATAATTTTCCAGTCTTTTATTTCATAATTTCCTGTAGAAATCTCATATTATCAAATCGGAACTAAAAACAAAAAACCGGCACATCTGCACCGGTTTAATAATATGACAAAATTGTTTTTATTAAGCTTTTTTCTTAATAGGAGCAACCACACCAAAACTATGAAAGAAATGGTAAACCCCATTTTCAGTAACTGCAATTCTATATTGTGAATTCGCAGTTAAAAAGATATTATCAACCAATTTAATTTGCATTCCAACCCCCAAAGGAATAAAAGCATTGAAATATCCTTTGTACTTTGATGCACCAATACCAGCTGTAATAAATGGATTTATATAGAAATTATCATTCAACAGTTTTAAATTTCCTGTAGCAACTGCTTCAAGGATCAATTTCTGACCACTTTGTTCAGTTGTAAGAGTTGATTTATTTGATAATGGGTATTCTCCAAAAGCACCGGAAACCATTGCTACGAAATCAAATTTATCGCTTATGCCCTGAACATAGCTTATTGCCAAACCGGGAATCATGCGTTTTGATCTGGACCATTGCTTATCTCTCATAACATTTGAAAGCCCACTGCTACGAATATCGGCAGCTGTTTGAAAATCATTAAAGAACATGTGAACTCCTAAAGATGGCAACTTTTTATTGGCATTTTGTCCAAAAGAGATTGAACATACAATCAAAGTCAGGATTGAAAGAATAATTTTCTTCATATTTATCAGTTTTGTAAACGAGGCAAAAATAGCTGCTTAGATTGATATGGTGAAATAATTTACATACATATTTAAACTAAGTTTTAAAAGCGGGTATTTCCCAAAAACTATTTAATTGGTTTTTTGTCTAAAATTTCAATTTTTACCCTGGTTAATCCCCGGTTGATAAAACCCAGTTTTTTGGCTCCTGTCCTTGTCAAATCAATAATTCTGCGGGTTTTAGGGTGAAGCCTGTCGTTCGTTTTAACTATGATGGATTTCCCGTTCTTTAAATTAGTAACCCTGACCCAGGTACCGATGGGTAACACATTGCAGGCTGCAGTAAGTTTGGTCTGGTTGAATATTTCACCACTGGCAGTTCGCCGGCCATGAAATTTATTGGCATAGAAACTTGCCTGCCCATATAATACTTTCTTACTTTTTTTAGTCTTTTTTGCCGACTTAGCTTTCCCTCCTTCCTGGGCATTTATTGAAGCAGGGGCAAACAGTAGGAATGCTGCGATCAATACCGTTAGTAAACCATTGTACATAATCTCTTTTCCAATCATCTTAATAATAAATTGCTTTTTATTTATTAGAAAAATATGCTTCTTTAATTTTTTTATCCTCGCCATATATATCATCATAAAACTTTATGGCCCCCTTTATACCTTCACATCCAAAATAACGGATAAATAACGGAATTTTATATTTCACTTCTATCCGGTGCCTTTCCTTCTTTGCAATCCAATTTATTACTGAATCTGTATTGTATTTCAATGTATCCCCTTTAATTGCAACTTGCAGACTATCATTCCTGATAATATGAAAGGCCATTTTTTTCCATTCCTGTACCCGAACACAACCATGACTTAATGCCCTGAATGAATTCTTAAACAGATATCTCTGATTGGTATCATGCAAATAAACAGAGTAAGGATTTTCAAAGTTAAATTTTATTACACCAAGTGCGTTATCATCACCACTGCCTTGCTGTACTTTATATGGAATCCCGCTTGAATACCTTGACCAGTTTATCAATGACGGGTCAACCTGGTTTCCTTTATTATCAAGCAGTTTCAATCCCTTTTTGGCAAGGTAATTTGAACTTCTTTTTAAACCGGGTAATAATTCCTTTTTAATGATGCTTGTTGGAACCGTCCATGTTGGATAAATAACCAGATCACTGATCTCACTCGTGATCAAAGGGGTGGATGTGATTGGTTTACCACAAATAATTTTTGATGTAAGTGCTATCGTATCTGTATCCCATAACTCCAAAATAAAAGCCGGCAAGTTAACCAGGATATACCTTTCGGGCATCTTTTCAGGCAATTCCTTATACCGGTCGAGGGTAATTGCAATCCGGTTAAATTTTTCAACATCCGTGGAGTTCATCAACCGGATGAGTGAGGTCGATATTTTACCATCTTCTTTGATATTATTCTGTTGCTGGAATTTTCTGATCATCAAAGAAAGCTGCAGGGAATCAGTGTTATTAGTTTTAGAACTTATGCCCGATTCACTCAGTCGCAGTTTTATTTTATACACGAAGTCAATTGAATCTTTTTTAATTGTCGCTTTATATGGAAATGATACATAAGTATACTTTTTGTTATCCATACTATCCATAAACCCTTTAACTGCATTTTTAAGTGACCAATATCCACTGAGAGATGGCTGAAGTGAACGGGTTAAAGAATCCAAAGGTTCTCCTTTCTTAAATCTGTTAAGAACAGCTGCAAAAAAAACCGGGTACTTTTCAGCATTGTTTCGCCATGCCAAACTATCATGCTGTAAGCGCCCTTGTTTCAGATCCTGAATAATATGCATGAACGCATCTGAATATAAAATTTCTGCACTGGTCCATAATCTGGCATCCATTCTTTTTACAGAATCGCTGTTGAGTATTTTTTTCAAAGAATCAATAGTGGCAAAATGATAATCTTCTTTATAAAGCCCGTCTTCGGCAGCCCTTTCAAGATATACAAAGAATTCATCTGCCTGTGGATTCCATTTTTCTGCATGGCTCCATAAGGGACTGTACTCATTTTGTTTGTAATAATATTTCAAAACTTCTAAAAAAACGGGTTTGAAACTATCGGTCATCAACATATTTTCATTATTATCAGAATTAAAATATGCTGTAATATTTTCTTGTACGGCAGCATCCATTGATTCAGGAGTGATAGCAATATCCTTTTCTTTTTTATTTTCATTATTACAGGCAATTATAAAAAAAAGGAATAAAAATAACAGGAAACAGGCTGCGTTCTTCGTAAAATGCATAACAGGGTAAATTGCGTATACTGAAATTAAGTATTATTATTTTCTCCTGCAATTACATTTAAAAAATGAAATCCGAAATTTTCCCTCCTGTTGATTTTAAGGACCAAACAAAATTTAACAATGAAACAGATTGTCCCTATTCAGTATCAGATGCATTTCGAAAACTACGAAAGGATTCATTAATTTGCAGCCATGAATTATTACATCATCGCTGGTGAGGCAAGCGGAGACTTACATGGCAGTAATTTGATAAAAGAATTACGCAAGCTCGACAAGGAAGCCTCTGTAAGATGCTGGGGTGGCGATAAAATGGAAGCTGCGGGAGCCACACTGGTAAGGCATTACCGTGACCTTGCTTTTATGGGATTTACAGAAGTAATAAAAAACCTCCGTACCATTTTCAGGAATATCAGTTACTGTAAAAAAGATATCCTTGATAATAAACCGGATGTAATAATCCTGATCGATTATCCCGGATTTAATTTACGCATTGCAAAATGGGCTAAGCAACAGGGTATAAAAATCATTTATTACATCTCGCCACAGGTCTGGGCCTGGAAAGAAAACAGGGTTCACAGTATTAAAAGAGATGTAGATAAAATGCTGGTCATTCTCCCGTTTGAAAAAGAATTTTATAAAAAATGGAATATTGAAGTGGAATATGTAGGGCATCCGTTGGTGGAAGTAATCGATGAATTCAACCGCCAACAATCAAATGCACAAAACATTGAAATCCTGAATACAGACGAGCCAATCATTGCCCTCTTACCGGGAAGCAGAAAACAGGAAATACTCATTAAACTTCCCATCATGCTGGAAGTATGTAAACTTTTCCCGGATTACCAGTTTGTTGTTGCAAAAGCTCCGGGATTACCCATACAATTTTATGACGAATTATTGAGCCCATATAAAAACGTAGGTACAGTTGAGAATAAAACCTATGAATTACTGAGCAAAGCGAAAGCAGCATTGGTAACAAGCGGAACGGCCACCCTGGAGACCGCTTTATTTGCTGTACCTGAAATCATATGCTATAAAGGAGGCAATATTTCTTACATGATCGCAAAAAAACTGATCAAAATAAAATATATCGGATTGGTAAATCTTATCATGGACAAAGAAGTGGTGAAGGAACTTATTCAACAGGAACTTACTGTTGAAAATATTACATATGAATTAAAAATATTATTGGAGAACAAGGATCGGCAGCAGGAATTAAAAAAGGATTATAGCATTTTAAAAGACCTGTTAAGCAAGGGCGGACATGCATCTTCCAATGCAGCAGAAAGTATTTACCGGTTTATGCTGTCTAAGTAAAAATAAGTTTGATCGCAATGATTATCAATGCAATCATGAATAAGAAAATAGACAACCTGTTAATCCCGTGCATGTATTTCATCCATTGAGTGGGTTTGGCATCCGGATCTTTTTTTTTGATATATAAATATTCGGCAACCTGTTTTAAAACACCCATACCATCTGAATTTTACACAAAATTATAACATAAATCTCTAAACAAACGGAATTGTTAATTGTAGCTGTAAAGGAAACCTATCAGATAAAACATACGTATACTCAGTAAATATTTTTATGAAGCAAATAGTCGTTTTTATTTTGGTCCTACCCCTGATTTTTGGATGTAAAGCACAAAACAAACAAACGGAGAATACCAGCAGCTTTGAAATAACCAAATCAGATGCAGAGTGGAAAAAGCAGCTATCACCGCTTCAGTACCAGGTTACGCGGAAAAATGGCACTGAATCTCCCTATTCTGGCATTTATTGGGATTTTCACAAAGCGGGAGTTTTTACATGCGTATGTTGTGGTTTACCTTTGTTTACTTCCTCTACAAAATTTGAAAGCGGTACAGGTTGGCCAAGTTTCTGGATGCCGGTCAACAGTAAAAATGTAGAAGAAATACAGGATAATAGTTTTGGTATGATGAGAACAGAAGTTAATTGCAGGCGTTGTGGTGCACACCTGGGCCATGTTTTTAAAGACGGGCCAAAACCCACCGGTTTAAGATATTGTATCAATTCAGCATCATTGAATTTTGTGAAAAAATAATATTCTTTAACCCACATAATCTATAATAGGAAAATACGATCTCCCATTTACATTTTTTTTAAATTTCTGAAACTCCTTAAACAATTTTGTGTATTTGTGCAATGCTTAAAAACTGCAGGTTTGATACTATAAATTATAAATGGTAATTTGTATATTCATGAAGAAGATCATAAAAAAACATCCCCTGGCCATAAGATGGCTGCACTGGCTGAACTTCCCCCTGATGGCCATTATGATCTGGAGTGGTTTGCTCATTTACTGGGCAAATGATGTTTACAAAATTGGCTGGGGTGACAGGACAATTTTGAAATTTTTCCCTGATTCTTTTAATAAGGCACTCAACATACCCTACCGGTTAGCTGAAGGCATGAGCCTTCATTTTGTATTTATGTGGTTCTTTGCGATCAACGGAATTGTATATTTTTTTTACCTGTTTTATTCAGGTGAATGGAAATGGGTCTTTCCTGATAAAAGATCTATAAAAGAAGCCTGGCTTGTGTTGTTACACGACCTGCATATAAAAAAAGGCCTGCCGGCAAAAATAAAATACAATGCAGCACAACGGATAGCATACAGCACTGTTATCCTTTTGGGTTTTCTGATGATCCTTACCGGACTTGCCATATATAAACCGGTACAACTTTATTGGTTATGCAGCATCCTGGGCGGATATGAGTGGGCCAGGGCTGAGCATTTTATCATTACCATTTTATTTTGCCTTTTTATTGTGATCCACATAGTTCAGGTAATACTGGCCGGTTGGAATAATTTCAGAGGCATGATCACGGGATTTGAAGTTGAAAAAAATAATAGTGAAATATCAGAAACGGATCAAACATAATTTTCATTGTTTAATAATTGATAAAATGAACCCGAATGAAAAATTGTTGACGGAAAAACAGGTAAGGAATAAAACCCTTTTTGCATTGCTGTTTTTTATTTTATTTATTGCCGGTTGTATTTTAAGCTGGAATTGGCTGCATAACCAGCCAAAAGAACAAGCTGCTTTAAAACCATTGAGGTCGGTTTTAAATATCAATGAATTTATTTTCAGCAATTTGTTCAGTAAAGATCATCTGGCAAAGACCTATCCCCAAAAAATGGTTGTCCCTTATGCCCGTGTTAATGGTAAAGTGGGTTTAAGCACTGATTTTAACCCCGACTCCTGGAAATTAAAACTCGTAAAAAAAACCGGTGACACATTATTCATATCACTGGATGAAATTAAAGCATTGCCAAAAACAGAGATCATTTTCGATTTTAAATGTATTGAAGGATGGAGCCAGGTAACGCACTGGGGCGGTGTACGGTTCAGCGATTTTGTAAAAAAATATGGATTGGAAGAACAAAGCAGTTTACAGTTTTCGGGATTGATCACTCCGGATGAAGAATATTATGTGGGCATTGACAATAAAAGTATGCTTCACCCGCAAACGTTATTGTGTTACGAAATAAATGGAAAACCTTTGCCGATGAATCAGGGATATCCACTCAGATTAATTATCCCTGTAAAATATGGGATCAAGCATTTGAAACGGATTGGCACACTATTTTTCAGCAACCAACGGCCACCGGATTACTGGTATGAACGTGGGTATGATTTCTACAGTGGATTATAAGAAATATATAAAGGAGATAATTGTATTTAACCAATTTATCAAATCCCCTGATTATCCGGTTTTTAAAAAAATGATTAAATTGCAACCCGTAATCAACAAATCAACTTTTACCTATATTTACTAAATGACCAGGGAAGAAAAATTCATGCAGGAGGCGATTGCTTTATCTCAAAACGGCATAAATCAAAATCAGGGCGGACCATTTGGATGCATAATTGTAAAAGATGATGTAATTGTAGGCAGGGGTAACAACAAAGTAACTTCTACCAATGACCCAACTGCCCATGCTGAAGTGGTGGCAATCCGAGATGCCTGTAAGAATTTAAATACATTTCAACTGGAAGACTGTGAAGTATTTACAAGTTGCGAGCCCTGCCCGATGTGCCTGGGTGCAATTTATTGGGCCAGGCCAAAAGTTATTTATTTTGCCAATAACCGCCAGGATGCCGCTGATGTTGGTTTTGACGACTCTATGATCTATGATGAAATGTCGGCAAAGATCGAAAATAGAAAAATTCCGATCTTATCCATTGGAAGAAAAGATGCATTAAAGGTCTTTAAAGAATGGATGGATAAAGAAGATAAAACCCTTTATTGATCTTTGTTTTTCACAGCAATGATCTCGGCTGCAATACTTACTGCAATCTCTGCAGTTGTCTGACTTTTTATTTGCACTCCAACCGGAGAATGGATATTACTGAATAATTTTTCATCTATATTTTCCAACCGGTAATCCGCAAACATTTTTTCCATTTTCTTTTTACTGCCCAGCACACCCAGGTATTTAAATTGCTTACCCAACAAGGCTTTTAAAGCAATATCATCGCTGCGGTATCCAAAAGTCATGATAACTACATATACATTATCTCCAGGCTCCAAAAAGTTGCTTAACTCTGAATAAGTACTGAGTATTTTTTTTTCATGCGCATATATATTCTGTTCAATCGTATTCAATCCATTTCTTTCTTCATACACTGTTATGTAAAAATCCATTTCGCACATCAACCTGGCAAGAGCCAAAGAGCAATGTCCGCCCCCGATAATATGCAGCTGGTTTTTATACCCGGTTTTTTCTAACATTAAAAAATCAGATTCTCCCTCTAATTCAAAATAAAAATCCTGTTGCGGTTTTTTTTCTGAAAAAAGGATTCCCGTATTTTTTAGTTGGAGTGTGCCATTCCTGTTTAACGATAAACTTTTTATCAATGATCTTATATGCGTTGCTTCACCGGGTTTTATCTGATATAAAAATATCGTTTGTTCTCCCGAGCATATCATACCACTTTGATCATAGGCTGAAGACTTATCATGGATTTGTTTGTAGATACCCGATGTGTCTGTATTTCCCTTTAACCTGGCCTTCGCCATTTCTACAAATTTATGTTCCATAATGCCCCCACCGATGGTACCGGAAAAATCATTATCAGCAGCTACTGCCATTTTAAATCCCCGGCGTCCGGGAGAACTTCCTTTGCTTTCAAGCACATACAACAACATTACATCTATGGATGAAGACAATTTCCCTTCTATAAATTCCCAGATATTCATTTTTTAAATTGGTCTCAACAAGCTGAGATGATTTTATTTTTTCCTGTTTTCCAGGATCTTTTTAAAAGAACGTCCCCTGATCTCATCCAATGTCAATCCGGTAACCAATACTTCTTCTTCCGTTATTGCTCCGCTGTTCAATGCCCTTAAAAAATAATTCAACAACCCCTGACCTGTAGCTGCATCGTCGAATACATCTCCGATCAGTGTTGCCCTGGCTGCTTTATCAACAAATGTTTTCAATCTTTCTACTGCATCATCATAACTCTCCAGGAAGAATGCAAAAACCGCAGTATAGCGCATGGGAACCTGGGCCGGATTCAGATCCCAACCCTGGTAAAAACCATTCCACAATGAATGCCGGATATGATCATAGCCCTTTTTCCATGAGCGATGAACTGTATCCCTGTTTTCCTTCAATTGCTCTTCAGTTAAATGATCTCCACGATGTGGCCCGATAGGCATGGTATTCGTAGCACCGTCTGACAACCAGATGCCCGTATGTGCCAATGCAACTTTTGTCATATGGTGTGCAAAATCACAAACAGGATGATCCATCTCCTGGTATTTAGCAGTAATGCTGCAGGAAGCAGTATAATCGTAAGTGCCAAAATGGGTGGCAATACAACGGCCCTTACTGGCTTTGATAAAACGGAGTAAAGGATTAATTCCATCGGCATCCATAACCGCCTGTGTGGTTTCA
This sequence comes from Ferruginibacter sp., assembly GCA_037969135.1. Taxonomy (GTDB): domain Bacteria; phylum Bacteroidota; class Bacteroidia; order Chitinophagales; family Chitinophagaceae; genus Ferruginibacter. Next base: position 8,766 of record JBBKWV010000099.1, on the reverse strand, counting down.
ACCATCATTTCCATTTTGAGTGAACCAGGCTTCATTTTTAATTCATCTTCCAGTATCTCAAAGAAACTAACCAGTGTGCTTACCTGTTCCGGAATGGTAACCTTTGGCAACATCACCACAAAGTTATCAGGTAATTTACCTCCTGTTTCATTTACAAGTGTGGTTACAAATATTTCAAGTGTCTGCAGACCACGTTCTTTCATTTCTTCGGTAAATGGTTTTATCCTGATCCCTATGAATGGAGGTAATGATTTTTTCTTCATTCCTTTTGCAACTTCTCTTGCCGTTTCAACCGCTGTTGCATCTTCTTCTTCGTTGCTGCGGTTCCCGTATCCGTCTTCAAAATCTATCCTGAAATCTTCAATTGCTTCATGCTGTAATTTTTTTACTACTTTCTGATACACTTCATATGACAAACGTGCAGGATGCTTTTTTCTTTCGGCAGCCGTAAGGGATTCATATTGTGCCTGCACATCAAACGGTGAAACATGCGGATCAATGAAGCTGCTGCCTTCCAGGTGAAATATTTTTCCAAAGCTGATAAAATCAGGTGCGTAGAAATTAAATGTCTCCAATGCCCTTTCTCTTAAAGCAGCTGCCGAATTGTATTTAAAAAGATTCGCACCCCCATAAACAGTATGTACAGCCTGCCTTTCCGGCCTGTCGCCGGGATATACTTTTTGAAAAGAAGTGTTGGCTTTTTTTAATTTATCAAATAGTTGTTTTCTTTTTTTTGATGGAATTGTATGTTTCATGAAATATTTTTTTTAGAAAATTGTAAAATAAATTTAGTGTTAAAAAGTAAAGCTGCAAAAATGCACAGCAGCTTAGCTACCCCGGTAAGTTGAATACCCAAAAGGGTTGATCAATAACGGTACATGATAGTGCCCGTCATCGAATACTGTAAATTCAATATCAACAGCAGGATAAAACCCTTTGACATTATGGACACTGAAATAAGTTCCTGTTTCAAATACCATTTTATAGTTACCCGGCGCTACGCATTTACCTGTTGCTAACAGGTCAGCTATTCTTCCATCCGCATTTGTAACAGACTGTGCAATAGTTTGCCAGTTGTTGTTTTTATATTGTTTCAGTCTTATCGTAATGTCATTACCTGGTTTTCCAACAGAAGTATCCAATACATGCGTTGTTAACTGGCTTACTTTTAACCAACTCCAGTCTGCTTCCTCCAGCAATTTTTTAAACCGGATGATACTGATCTTATGTTGCTCTCCCATAGCAATATCCAATTCTTCTTCGCGGCTGTTCTTCATGCGGTCGTTCAGTAACCGGAGCATTTCAATTGCAGATTTTCCGGTTGCACAAACAATGAAGATGAATCCGAATTTTTTTTCATAATCATCATTGGCCTTTGCCAAAGCTTCAATGATCTCTTTGGTTGCTGTACCTACTGATTCCTGTTCTTTGCCGGCAAATTTTTCTGTCAGACTTTTTACATCCCCGATCCTTGGATGATGGGTAAATGCTTCCAGCCAGTCTGCTTCTGAACATGTATCATACCATATTGATGCAGCTTTTTCCACCAGATCATTTTCCTTAGCAAATGGATATCCGTCCATCAGTAAACGCAGCCAGTTTGAAGAACCACAACAGGAACTCAACAGCTTTGATGCATTATCGGTATCCAGTTTATTAAATTCAGCAAAATTCATATCACTATATTAATTTTCATTTCCAAAATACCATATACCTGTTCTGCTTTTCTACATTTACTTTAAAACAGCTCCCTGTTCTATCCAGCACCTGATAAGATCTCTTTCTTTCTGTGTCATATTCGTTTTATTATTCTGAGGCATCGTTTTGGTGATTACCACCCGTTGCATGATCTTGTCTTTCAGTTTTACCATATCCAGCGGTGTATCATACATGATCCCATTGGGAGCTGCTGTATACATTTCATCCGTTGGCTTTGATGAATGGCAGGATACACATCGTTGCTGGATGATCATATTCACTTCTCCAAAACTTACATCAGATTTACATGCCCCCGGTTTTTCCGGTGCTGTCATGAATGCAGCTCCCAGCAAAATTAAAATAGAAACGGGCATTACCCAAACGGAAAGCTGTCCTTTCTCTTTAAGGTTAAGATAATGCTTTACGCCCGCAGTTCCCAAAGTAATTACCGCCAGCACCAGCCAGGAATATTGATTTCCAAAAGTGCTTGGAAAATGATTGCTGATCATAACAAATAAAACCGGCAGGGTAAAGTAATTATTGTGCAGCGAGCGAAGTCCTGCATTCTTTCCCAGTTGCGGGTTTAACGGCAATCCTTCACGGGCAGCTTTTACCATGGCTTTTTGAGCTGGGATAATCACAAAAAAAACATTGGCAGCCATGATGCTTCCCAACATGGCTCCAAAATGGATATAAGCAGCACGACTGTTAAACACCCGGCTATAGAAATATGCAAAGCCAATTGAAATGATAAAGCCAATTAAAGTAAACCAAATTCCTTTTTTTATCACCGGTGATTTACATAACAGATCATACATGATCCAGGCGATCACGAATGAACCCACTCCAATACCAATTCCGGCGAGCGGGGAAATATCCAGAATATTCTTATCGATCAGCATGGCTGATGCATTAAAATAATACACAACAAACAACAAACAGAATCCGGATAGCCAGGTAAAATATGCTTCATATTTAAACCAATGCAGGTGCTTGGGGATTTTTTGAGGAGCCACTTTATATTTCTCCAGGTAATAAAAACCGCCGCCGTGTATGGCCCAGAGATTTCCGGCCAATTCATCCCGAACATCTTTTGTCCGGTTCAATGCATTCTCCAGAAAAACAAAATAGAATGAAGCGCCGATCCAGGCTATACCGAAAGTAATATGCATCAGCCTCACAATGATATTCAGCCATTCCATCATATGCCCTTCCCAAATGCTTCCCCTGAGCATGAGATAAACTACGATGATCATGGAAACCGAAACAAGTATGATAGAGCTGTACACAAATGTCTGTGATGCAGACATGCCGTCCTTCTTTTCCGTAGCACCCATTTCTTCCAGTTCATCTGCTATTTCATAACCCTCCTTCACATTGCGGAGGTAGTAAGTCATGATAACGAGCATCAGTAAAATAACTGCAAGAACAACCAATAATATAACAGGTAACATAAATTTATTTCTTTTTCTTCTTTCCAAATAATCTCAACCTGCTGATTCCACCATCAGGAAAAATATTTAACCGCACATGGGAATATGTTTCTTTGTGTTCAATCTCTTTGATAAATTCATGTTCTTTATCTGCACTTAATTTCTGTTGAGGCAGAATGGTTTTCCATTCCATTTCATTTTTTATAACTGCCTGATCATCGTAACTCATACAAGCTTCGATGGAACAGGTATCGGGGTAATTGCCTTTAAAGTGACAGGTATCCACAATGATCTTTTCTATGTTTCCGGGAGTAGCCAGCTTTAAAATAACCCAGTCCCTGTTTCCGGGAGTGCGGTTACGCTTAGTTTCCCAGCCATCACCCATGTTTACTCCCCGGTTTGGCATGGTAAGATTTCCCATCGCAGAGAAGAACATATCATTACAGGCAAGAGCTTTGCCACCATTAATGGCTGCAAGTAAATCAACGGATTCATCATTCCCGACTGAATTCCAGTTTTTGAAAACTTCACCATAAACCCTTAACCTGGCAACGCCGCCATCGGGATAAATATGTAACCGGATATGTGTAAATATCTCCTCGCTGTTACATTCATAAAAATTCTGACTTCCGGCATCCAGGTGTGATCTTGAAAGTACTTCATCCCATTCAATGGAATTGCTATCCCAATCTTTAACCGGAGCTGCATCATTAAGATAAACAGCTTCAATAGAAGCATGCGGCGGATGATTACCCAGGAAAAAATTAGTGTCAATATCAAAACCGGTTATTTTTCCGGGTGTTGCCAATTGTATAATTGCCCAATCATGGCCGGGTGTACGTTTGCGGCGGCTTTCCCAACCATCCATCCATTTTCCCCGATCGGTATATTTATCAGTAATAAAAATACCCCTGCCGGGTTTGATGAGGTTTTCCTTTTCGGCAAAAAAATCATCTGTTGCATATAATACCTTACCGCCTAAACGCTCTGCAGCCAGGTCGGTTAATTGTGCAAATGCCGGAGCAGTTTTTACAATCTCATTTACTTTCTCAAAAGCCATTGTCCTGAATTTTTATTTATTATTTTATGATGATGGTAAACCAATATTCCGTTTACATATGTTTGTTTAATGGTTCCTGTCAATTCTTCATTTATGTACGGGCTTATCTTATGTTTGTGCAGGATTTCCCCTTCCGAAACAAAATGGCTTTCTTCGGGATTCCAAATAACCAGATCAGCATCAAATCCAACCTGAATCTTTCCTTTCCTGTTTTCAATATTTAAAAACAATGCCGGTTGTTCTGTAAGCAAAGGAATAAATTTTTCCAGGGAGAGTGTATCTTTCATTGCCGACCAGCTTGCAGGCAATAAAAACTGTAATCCGGCAATACCACCCCAGGCTTTCATTAAATTACCGGTTTCCATTTCCTTTATCTCCGGAGGTGCCGGTGAATGATCAGTAGTAATAAAATCAAGTATGCCGGTGGAAAAAGCCTGTTTCAATAAATCATTGTTTTCTTTTTCGCGGATGGGTGGAGCACATTTATACAAACAATTATTATCCGGAATATTTTCGGCATTAAAATAAAGATAATGTGCGCATGTTTCCGCAGTAAGAGGCAACCCTTCTTTTTTTGCCTTCGCAATGTTATCCAATGCTTCGCATGAGGATACATGAACGATATGTGTTTTGCAAGCATGTTTCCTGCAAAGCCTTATCATCAGTTCAACGGCATCATTCTCCCATTTTTTTGGGCGGCTGGATAAATAATGTTTATAACTCGTGGGGTATTTTGGAAAATCATTTAAAACTTCCTCATTAAATATTTCGCAATGTGCCAGTAACGGAATATTATATTTTGAAATGATGGGCATTGCTTCATCTATTTCTTTTTCACCAACATTGGGAAATTCATCAATTCCCGAATGTACCAGGAAACATTTTATCCCCAGTACGCCGGCTTTTATCAATGGCTCCAGTTCATTTTTGTTGCCCGGAATGAGGCCGCCATAAAACCCAACGTTTACGTGTAGCTTATTTTCAGACGCTTTCAGTTTTTCCTGAAATGCCGGCAAACTTGTGGTAACCGGACTTGCATTCAAAGGCATATCTACAATGGTTGTCAGGCCTCCTGCTGCCGCTGCCTGTGTAGCTGTGTCAAATCCTTCCCAATCAGTTCTTCCGGGCTCGTTGATGTGTACATGGGCATCTATTACTCCGGGCATTAAGATATTGTTACCTACGTCTTCTGTATCTTCCAATTTAGAAAGAACAACGGCAATTATCTTTCCTTTCTCCATAGAAACTGTTGCCGGTTGAAGTTTTCCTTCAAACCAGCAACGGTTACTATAAATATTTTTTATACTGTTCAAATGATTGATCTGTTTGTAAAATTGAATGTCGATAATTTAAAAATGCCTCTAAACCCGCAACCCGGTTTGCATTTCACCAATCAGCCCGTAATCTCCTGATTGACAGTTATCGAATGACTGATGTGCTCCTCATGTTCTTTATTATCGTATAAACCCATCAACACTTTTTCTGCAGTCATCGGGGCAGAAAAAGCCAAATGTGCATTTGGATTAAAGACTTTCATTGCATTTCGAATGGCGAAATAAGCACCGATACCATACATCAAAGGAGGCTCACCCACTGCTTTTGATCTGAATATAGCCAGGTTATCATTCTTTGTTTCCAGAAAATGTATATCCAATTCTTTTGGCACAGAATAAATATCCGGCACTTTATATGTTGACAAAGCGTTACTGCGCAATATTCCTTTTTCATCGTAAACGATCTCTTCCATGGTCATCCAGCCAATACCCTGTACCAGACCTCCTTCTATCTGGCCACGATCAATCAAAGGATTCATCGTTGTTCCAAAATCATGCACCAGTTTTACGGCATCAATTTCATAGATCCCACGGATACAATCAACCGTTACCGTTGTAATGGCCGTTCCATAAACATGGTATGCAAATGGATGCCCTTTTTCAATGCTATTGTCAAAATGAATGCCCGGTGTGGCGTAATGACCGTGTTCACTCAGGTTAACCCTTTTCAGATAGCTTGCCATCACCAGTTCATTCCAGGTTAATTCACTTGGAATATCCTTGATATAAACCAATTCATTTTTCAATGATATGGATTCTGCAGGGCATTGTAATATCTCGGAAGCAGCTATTGTTAATCTTGCTAAAATTTGCTCGCAGGCGATCTGTGTTGCCTTACCATTTAAATCAGCTGTAGCACTTGCTGCTGAAGGCGATGTATTGGCAATCCGGTAAGTATTTGTACTGTTCACTTTTATTTTTCCCGGTTGGATAGAAAATATGGCAGCAACAACCTGAAGCATTTTGGTGTTAACCCCCTGTCCCATTTCTACTGCCCCGGTACTCACATTTACGCTTCCGTCCATATACACATGTACCAATGACCTTGCCTGGTTCATTAATATTTTTGTAAAAGAAATACCAAAACAAATGGGCATGAAGGAAATTCCCTTTTTTACAAGACTGCTCTTTGCATTAAACAGGGCGACATCATTCTTTATATTCTGCACATCATAAACCTCCACCGCTTTTTCCCAGCAAGCCAAAGCTTCACTTTCTGCTTTTTGTCCATAAGGCAGTTCATCTCCGTTTTTCAGTAAATTCTTTTGCTGAATTTCAGCAGCCGTGATCCCCAAAGTTTCGGCAGCTTTTGTAATAGCAGCTTCAATCACAAACATACCCTGCGGGCCGCCAAAGCCTCTGAAAGCTGTATTGGGTGGCAGATTGGTGCGACAACTGTAAGCCGTAGCCGTTACATTTGGTACAAAATAACTATTGGTACAATGAAACAAAGTGCGTTCAAGAACTGCCGGAGACAGATCTGCTGCTGCTCCTGCATTCTGATAAAATGTTGCTTCATATGCAAGTATTTTCAGGTCGGCATCCAGGCCGATCTTAAAATCAGAACTATACGGATTTCTCTTACCGGTCATCCGCATATCTTCCATGCGGTGCAGGCTGTACTTAACAGGCTTTTTTAAATGCCAGGCTGCCAGTGCGCAAAATATTGCCCAGGGTGTTGCCTGGTCTTCTTTACCTCCAAATCCTCCACCAAGCCGCATGGTATCCACTTCAACCCGGTGCATGGGGATATCCAATACTGCTGCCAGATGTCTTTGAACTGCAGTTGGCCCCTGTGTGGAAGAATATACTTTTATGGAATTATTTTCAGCAGGCATTGCGTATGCACCTTGTGTTTCTATGTACAGGTGTTCCTGACCGTTTGTATAGGCTTCCCCTTCAAAAATGTGCACACAATCCTTAAAAGCATTCACGGAGTCTCCCAATTTGAAAGTCCTCGGAGGCACGATCAATGATCCATTTTCTTTTGCAATACGCGGATCAGTTACAACTGGAAGTTTTTCAATTTCCAATTTTATCATTTTAACTGCAGCATATGCAAATGCAGAAGATGTAGCGATTACCAAAGCAACCGGCATTCCGTTGAAATGAACTTCCGTTTCCGCTAACAGTGGTTCATCGGGTACGATTCCTCCAATCTGATTTTTACCCGGTATATCTTTGTATGTAAATATCTGAACCACTCCTTCCATTGCTTCCGCTTTGGAAAGGTCCATACTTATAATTTTACCATGGGCTTCGGGTGAGCCAAATACAGCAGCATAAAGTGTTCCCGCAATCTCCGGAATATCATCCAGGTAAATGGATTCACCACGTGTGTGTGTAAAACTGTCTATGTTTCTTATTGACATTTATTATTTTTTTATGATGCCCCCGCTCAAATTCTGCATTCTATTTCGTTTACACATACATTACCTGTTCCAAAGGCAGTGCAGGAAATAATTTTATAAAATGAGCTTTTATCAATTGAGACAATAGCAATCGTTTATACGCTTCCGTTCCCCTTGCATCACTGATGGGGGATATCTCAGTTTGCGCCAAAGCTGTTAATTCTGAAATTAACAGAGCTGAAACTTTCTTCCCAATTAAAAAATCGCAGCATTTGGATAAATATGCCGGAACAGGACCAACGCCTCCTGCAGACAGACCGGCATCCACAATTTCATTGTCCGCCATTTTTAAATAAAGAGCCGTATTAACACTCGCAATATCGAGATGTGTTCTTTTGCATACTTTTTCAAAATTGAACAGGTCGTTTTCGCCAGGCAATTCAAATGTTATTTTTTCAATTATTTCTTCGGGTAATTTATCCAGTGTTTTATAACCTTTGTAAAGATCTTTCAACAATATTTGTCTGCTTTCATTTCCATTTACCAGTTTTATACCGGCATTCAAAGCAAGAAAGAAAATGGTAAGATCTCCAATGGGAGAAGCATTTACAAAATTACCGGCAACGGTTGCCATATTGCGTATCTGTGTAGATGAAACCAGTTTTACGTATTGATCCAGTTCAGGAAAACATTTTTTAAATACCGGTGATCCTGCGATATCGGAAACGGTAACAGATGCTCCTATCTCACAGGTATTGCCTGTTTGTGTTATTCCATTCAAATTATGATCGTCAAAAAGATAAGCCATTTTTTCATCTACGATCGTATCGTGTTGCTGAACATACAGATCAGTTCCTCCTCCCAAATATTTCAAAGGCATTCCGTTGGTG
>JBBKWV010000098.1:0-10537 GCA_037969135.1 Ferruginibacter sp. | reverse complement strand
AGTTCGGTATTGATCAGATTGGCATCACCCAGTAATTCATACATGGCGATACTGGAAGCACGGCTCATAACACTCATGTCTTCGAAACACATGGTGCTCTCTGTTTTGTTTTTTACTTTCTCAAGTTCTGCATTGCTGATTCCTTCTTCCTGCAGTTTCTTTATTTCTGCTTTAACTGCTTCTTCGGCAAGTTTTATGTCGAATCCTTTTACCAGCTTTCCTTCAATGGTTAATATTCCGGCATCTGTGCTGCCAAAATGATAACAATCTATATTGCTGAACAATTGCTTTTCCTTAACCAGGCTTTCGTACAATCTGGAAGCAGCTCCACCGCCCAGAATATCCGTGATAAGATCAGCTGTATAATAACGGCGGTCCGTTCTGGGGTAAATATGCCAGCTCATATACAAAGCATCCAGTGGAACATCTGCTTTTACCGTCAGTTTCCGGGGAGCGGTTTGTTTTGGTTCTGCAGGTAGTTTTCTGATATATTTTTCACCGGCAGGAATATCTCCAAACCATTTTTCTGTCAATACTTTTATATTGGATACATCTACATTCCCCGCAACAACGAGAATGGCGTTTACAGGCGTGTAGTGTTTAAAGAAAAATGCTTTTACATCTTCCAGTGTTGTCTCTTCTACGTGTTTAAGTTCTTTACCAATTGTCATCCATTTATAGGGATGGGTGGTATAAATCAATTCCCTGAATTTATGCCATACATCACCGTATGGTTTATTGATATAATGTTCTTTAAACTCTTCGCACACTACTTTTTTTTGTACCTCAAGGCTCTTTTTACCAAACGCCAGGCTGAGCATCCTGTCACTTTCAAGCCAGAAAGCCGTTTCAATATTTTCTGCCGGCAGCTGGCAATAGTAATTGGTAAGATCGTTTGTTGTATAAGCATTGTTCTCTCCACCGGCCATTTGCAAAGGCTCATCATATACCGGAATGTTTTTACTCCCGCCAAACATCAAATGTTCAAACAAATGTGCGAATCCTGTTTTTTCAGGCATTTCATCGCGGGCACCTACATCATAAAGCACATTGACAACCGCCATGGGGGTACTTTTGTCTTCATGTACCAAAACCCTCAATCCATTGGGTAAAACAAATTTTTCAAATTGAATCATGCTGCAAATGTACGTTGCAGCGTTAAAGGGATAAAAATATTTATAAAATGCTTTTTGTTCTGATAGTCAAGTCAAGAAGATCCTTTCCCCTTTTTACTATAATTTTTATTTTTTGGTGTGGCATCTGCAAAATATTTTTATACTGCTGAATTTGACCACTGAAATTATTATCCACTGCAATGATTTCATCCTCCACTTCAAATCCTGCTTTTTCTGCAGGGGAATTTTTTATTACGTCAACAACAAGGATCTTTTGATCGATGGAATAAATACTTAACCCGGTATATGCATAATCAAACTGATCATCATAATGGCTGTTAGGGAGCAGATGAATTTCTCTTTGGGGATAATTAAACACCAGGTTGAAACGCCGGAGGATCTCACTTCCCAAAAGCCCGCCTGTAAAAGGATAAGAGGTGATATTATTGTCATCCTGGTATAAATAGACGGGCACTCTTCTAAAACGGTAAGGGCCAAGTTTTGCTTCTTTTATAACCGTTAATCTCATTTTTAACATGCCGCCCATCCCTTCTGCCTGTGCAATACGAGGCTTTCTTCTTTTTAATAAAATAGCACTGTCTTTGACAAATCGTTCACTCAATAAAATACAAAGGCCGGCTCCGGTATCAAAATAAAAATTAAAAGGCAACTTTCGTTTATCCTTAATCTGTAGTAGCTGTATGGGCAATGCGGTAAAGATGGGATGTAATAAAGTCCCTTTTGGTGGATATGTTATCTTACCCGGACTGAAGACTTCTATCTGAAGACTGTCGTAATTGATCTTGATAATATACCTGCTAAAAAAACTATAGCCGATAATGCCATCTATCTTTTCGCCATAAACATTCGTGAGTATTTCATAATCGTTGATGTGAAAATTAAGATTATCCACTTTCAAGCCGGGAAGAACCAGGCTTTTATTAAAAGCAAAATGTACTTTTCTGATGCCGGCTATACCAGTGATTGTGGTATCTGTCTGAACGGTATGGATACCAAATTCACTGCAGGTGGAGGAATCAAGCGATATTCCCCCACTACCGGTGTCAAGAATAAAATTCAGGCTATCCGCGTAATTATCAATTGAAGCCCTGATGACAATTACCCCACCGCTGAATTGGGTAAATGGAAATCTGGTAATAAACCGGGCTTCGGTCTGGGTAGATAATATTTCCTGTGCATTACAATATCCGGCAGATATTAAAAATACTGTTATGCATATGATATATCTCATTAAACTTGTTTCTTAAAAATACAACCTAATGGATGTACTTTTGTTATTAAATATTTAAACGGATTGTATGGAATTGAATGAATTGTATCAAAAAGCAATGGATTTTGAGTTTCTTACTGTAGAAGAAGGGTTGTATTTATTTGAAAACGCTGCTTTAACGGAAATAATGTACGTGGCCGATGAGTTGCGAAAAGTACAGGTACCACATGAAAAAGTTACCTGGCAGATAGACCGGAATGTAAATACCACCAATGTTTGTATCGCAAACTGTAAGTTCTGTAATTTTTACCGCATCCCGGGACATAAAGATGCTTACATAACCGATATAGAAACGTATAAAAAGAAAATTGAGGAAACCATAAAATACGGAGGTGATCAGTTATTGCTTCAGGGTGGACATCATCCGGAATTGGGATTGTCGTTTTATACCGATCTGTTTAAACAATTAAAATCGGCATACCCGCATATTAAACTGCACACACTGGGGCCCCCGGAAGTTGCCCATATTACAAAATTGGAAAAAAGCAGCCATCGGGAAGTTCTGATGGCTTTGAAAGATGCCGGCATGGATAGCTTGCCTGGTGCCGGGGCTGAAATACTTACCGATAGGGTTAGACGCCTAATCAGCAAAGGAAAATGTGGTGCCCAGGAATGGCTCGACATCATGCAGGAAGCACATAAACTGAACATCACCACTTCGGCAACCATGATGTTCGGCCATGTAGAAACACTGGAAGAGCGTTTTGAACACCTCACAAAAATTAGAGAAGTACAAAGCCGTAAACCTGATGATGCAAAGGGATTTCTTGCATTTATACCCTGGACCTTTCAGGACGCAGATACCCTGCTTGCCAGGATCCGTGGTGTGCATAATTTAACAACGCCGGAAGAATATATCCGCATGATCGCCATCAGCCGCATCATGCTGCCCAATATCAAAAATATACAGGCAAGCTGGCTTACTGTTGGTAAAGAAGTAGCACAGATTTGCCTGAGGGCAGGTGCCAATGATTTTGGAAGTATCATGATTGAAGAAAATGTGGTCAGCGCTGCAGGTGCCCCTCACCGTTTTACCAGCAGCAGCATTCAAAAAGCAATAAAAGATGCAGGATTTGAACCACAGCTGCGCAACCAGCAATATGAATGGAGAGAGATGCCTGTGATGGAAGAGCAATTGATAGATTATTAAAGTTTTTTCAAAAAATTACAATATGCAGGGAAGAATTACCGGCCCCTATGAACCGGTTTAGATAACATGAACAATTATGAAAGTAAAAAAAATATTACATTGGTTTAGAATCGTAGCGATTGCTGAAGGAATTTCCTTTCTTGTCTTATTGGGTATTGCCATGCCTCTGAAATATTTTATGGATATGCCAATGGCAGTAAAAATAGTTGGCTACTTACACGGATTCTTATTTATTGCATTCGTTTTACTTGCCTGGTCGGTAAAATATAAGCTGAATAAAAACATATTTTGGTTTGCCAAAGCCTTCCTTGCTTCCTTATTGCCATTTGGAACTTTTGTATTGGACAGAAGTTTGAAGAAAGAAGAATTGATTTGGAGTTTAGAAGACAGCACTGTTTGAAAATGGGCTTATATACCTACCTGATCTGACTCCCTGTCCGTTGCATTCCGTATTATATTGATGTACATCTATACGCCTTTTAATTTTTGCGGTTATTACTTAATTTCATAATATTTTTTTGTGCTATACAATATTTTGTAAATCCTTGGCGTTTACATGTGACAAACAAATCCAATATGAATTTAAGTCAGCAAGGGCACACACATCCGATTGTGCATTTAATAAAAGGGTTCATCAATAAATTAAGACAGAATCCTGAAGTGTATCCCATAAAATATTATAAGAAAAGTCCCCGTTTTCGCAGAAACTGGAAATCACCCTTAGTGAAATGACATTTCTGATGCGGAAATTACCCATCTATAAATTCAGCAAATACACGCTTGACAATGACCTTGCATAAGTAGTACTTTTATCTTATTGAAATCCAATATTATTTAAATATTTCTGTATGAAAAGAAATGTACAAACAGGGCTAACGGTAACAGCAATATTGAAAGCAGTATCCACCGCTTTCAACAGTCTGTTTTTCTCTGAAGACAGGGAATTTCAGCGTTTGAAAAATTTTATTGCGTCTTAAATGCCGTAGCTCACCTCAACCACACCCAACAATTCCCAGTACGAAAGTATTTGGGAATTATTTTTTGGGAGGAAAATGCATGATATTCTTGAATACTGATGGCTAACCGTTTCTGCTTATGCTTACCAAACAGCTTTGGGACAACTGTCTCCATATTTATTTCCAATCGTAAACCCGATCACTATTTCATGGGTTCCCTTTGTATAATTATTCAGTTTGGAAACAGTATAGTCATATGAATATCCCAGGCTGAAATTATTCGCTATCAATAAACCGAGCATGGCAGCAACCCCGTCCTTGTGCCGGTAACTTGCTCCTACCCATAAAAAATTCCTGTATTGAAGTTTTGCATTTATATCAACCTGGATGGGAGTTGGTTGAACATATTTTATCAGCAGGGAAGGTATCAGGTTAAAGTCATCGCCCAACAAATAACGGCGGCCAACAGTTACAAATATATGTGGCACAGATTTTCCGCTGCTTGTTTTAACTGTATTATCAGAAAAATTGATCTTCGAAGGAATGATCTGTAAAGCAGAAAGACCCACAAAATAATCTGCTGAATAAATGTAAACACCTGCGTTCATATCAAATCGCATTTTGTTGAGTGTGCCGCTGCTGTAAACAGCCGGATCTATCGGATCATAAAACTGAAGTTTATCTCTGTTGAGGCTGATATTTGTTATCCCTGCCCCGATTCCTGCTGCCAGGTTGGTACGCGGAGATAATGCAATATGATAGGCATATGTACCAAATGCGGAAAAATTATTCAAGGGGCCGGTACGGTCATTGATGACCTGGAGCCCCCAGCCATGGTGAGGTTTGGAGGATTCATATTCTTCCCAGTAACGCTGTCCACGGGGATTTTCACCCGGAACCGTACTCAGTGATGTTGCTGTTGTTTTATAATCTGATTTGCCGATTGGTCCCTGGATGGTAAGGTAAGTGGTTACCGGAGCATCCAGTAAGCCAACCCACTGTAACCGGTGACTCGCTTTTACATCTACATAATTTTCAATACCGGATAGTGCCGGATTCAATATATACTGATTCAGAATATACTGTGTATAATGTGGTTTTTGTTGCGCTATCACAGAGGCCCCCAATAACATGGAGCATATATAAAAACAAAATTTCTTCATCAGCTATATTTCTTTCTGCCGCAGGATTATTTCTTCAGCACTTTAAACTCAGTTCTCCGGTTTTCCTGTCTTCCATCAGGATTATCCGTTCCATCTGCATTGCTATTATCAGCCACCGGAACCGTTTCTCCATAACCGGTTGCAATAAGCCTGTCTTTATTAATTCCTTTACTTATCAGGTATTTTACAACTGTTTTAGCCCTGGCATCAGACAGTTTCTGGTTATACTCATCTGTGCCTTTACTATCCGTATGCGCTCCCAATTCAATGGTCAACTCCGGATTGTCGTTTAACAAACCAACCAGTTTATCCAATGAGGCAAAAGATTTTTTTTGTAAGGAAGATTTATTAAAGTCGTAATAAACATTATCCACTTTAACTGCTGCTTCCGGCTCTGGAATTTTGGTAAGACAAATTTCAGGGTTTGTGAAATTCACTTCTTCCTCATCTGCCGGTCCTTTGAATTTGATACTGCTTTTAAAATACCCGTCATTGGTTGCAATTGCCTTAAGTGGTAAAAAATCTTCCAGGGTAAAAGAATATCTTCCACTTGCATCCGTCGTTAATCCTGCTATCACTTTATTATTGATGGTATCAATAATCTCAACATTTACACCAGACATAGGTTTATTATCAACACATGCCAATACAATACCTGTTAATTGCTTTAATGCTTTCAGTCTTTTCAGTGAATATAATTCCAGGCAACAAGCCGCATCCCTGTCGGAACTCATGATCACATTTTCTAAAATATTCCGCTCTGTTCCCTTGCTAATAAAATACAGATCATCTTTTTCGGAGTTTACAGGATAACCGAAATTTTTAGGTTCTGAAAGATTATCAAGCTCTCCTTTGCAATAATAGAAATCATACCCGCCCATTCCAACACGACCGTTAGAACTGAATACAAATGTTTTGGAAGCAGCATGATAACTGGCAGCCTGCTCATCAAATTCGGTATTGACTTTCATACCCATATTTGCCGCTGCACTTACATTTCCATTTTCATCCATGTTGGCCATCCACAGGTCAAACCCTCCCCATCCACCCGGACGGTCTGTAGAAAAAATAATGTGTTTTCCATCAGGCATTACAAAGGGTTGTTGCGAATTGCTTCCCGTTTCATTCAATCCGGCAGAAAGCACCGGTTCGCTCCAGGTGCCGTTCATTTTCTTTGATTGATAAATGGCTGCTGTCTTTTTATCATTTGCAATTACCCAGCGGGTAAGAAAGATCGTATTCCCATCGGGTGTTACGGTTAAAACTCCCTGCTGCATATCTTTATCCTGTGGCACAGTACTCAATGAAACTGTTCCTGCAGCCCCGTTGTTGTAGTCTATCTGGTAAATACGGTTGGTGGTTGTTTTGTTCTTCTCTGTTCCCAATGGCCTTGTTGAAGTAAACCACAATGTATTATCACTCATCCAAACAGGGGCATAACTTCCGCCTTCTGCATTCAGTGCACTGCTTTTTTCAACCTTATAAGCTTCCAGGTTCTTGCGTGCCATTTGTTGTTTTATGAACTGAAGATTTTCTATTTCCCTTGCAGCTGTAGCTGCATATTTATCTTTTGTTGGATACTCTTGCAGAAAAGCAGTAAAAAAAGTGGTTGCTTCATCATATTTCTCCATTGCCCTCAAAGTAGTGGCATAATGGAATTTTGCAAGTGGAAAAGCGGTTTTATTAAAGTTGCTTGCTTCCATATAATAAGGTGCAGCCTTTTCATGAAAATGTAATTTACGATAGCTCTCTGCCAGGTTATAGATCACTTTCTCTTTACTATTGCTCGTAACCGTTATTTTCTTGGTTGTTGCTGCAGAAACTGCATATGGCTGGTATCCAGCCTGTTTCTTTGTTTTAGACTTATTCGATTCCAGGTATTTTTCATAATACTGTGCAGCAGAATAATAATCCCCTTTGGTAAAATACTTATCAGCAGCACCCAGGTAATCATTTACAAACTGGGCATGGGCAAAACCAACAAAACAAATAAGCGATAATAGTAGACTGATTCTTTTCATATACATGATGCGAACTTTAAAAATGGTAATTAAGTAGTTTTTACAATCTTGGACAAACAAATTCAATCTCCGGTGTTTTAACTGATTTTCTACCTATAAATGACAACGAAATTTCAAAACTGTTGCTTCCCTTTACAACTTTCCCAAGGTCGGAAGTATTGATATCATAACTAACTCCCAACACCAGTCCTTTATGGGTAAATCCTACAAAAGGACTAATAGCATCCTCTAAACGATAATTGGCACCGATCAGAAAATCTGTTAACTGTCCGGCTTTTAACTGAGCATAGATCGCGGCCACTTTTTCTTCGGCATTCCCCTGGCGCATGTAAAGCAGGTTGGGTGTTAATGTAACTGTTGAAGAAAGTTTCAACCTTACACCGGCATGTGCTGTATGGCGCATGGGTAATTTATCTTTTCCTGTTCCGCTGAAATCATCTGTTGGTTGGGTAAGATGAGATGCAGCATATCCGATATAGAAATTTGCTTTCTTACCAGGTGTGGCATCAAAATATAAAATACCTGCTCCGGCATCGAAAGAAGAAGCACTTTTATTTCTCAATATATCTGCTGTTTGGTTGTTTGGATTATACCCGGTGATCGGATTCCACTGATCACCAAAACTGAGTTTAGTGGCATCAAATCTTCTTTGAATAATTCCTGCCTGTAACCCAATAACCACGCGATGGTTTTCTGCAGGTCCAAAACGTACACCAGTATAAGCAAGACTTGCATATCCGGTCGTGTACCGGTAACCGCCATCACCCGCCGTTTGGTTTAATACACTTACACCGTAATTCATATTTTTCTCCGTTGTCATTTCTACAGAAGCTCCCTGTGTATTGTAGGGCGAACTGATACTTCCCCATTGGTTGCGATAGATACCCGACACGCGGTACTTGCCATCAAATGCACCGGTAAGCGCCGGATTTGTCCAGGACGGATAAACATAATATTGTGTAAAATGCGGATCCGACTGAGCTGATGCTTCCTGAACAACCAGGTTGCTGCCAACGGCTAACAGTAATATTTTTAAAGCTCTTTTCATTGTAATCATTTTCGTCATGGTTAATTATTTATTCCGGGTTACCTGATGATCGTAATAGAACCATTCAAAGGTTTGAATCCGTTTTTAAGCTGAATGATATAGTAATATGTGCCTATCGGCAATGGTTTTCCTTTAACGGTTCCATCCCATGGCTTGCTGTATCCTGCTGATGTATATATGATCTGGCCATAGCGGTTAAATACTTCCACTACTGCTCCCGGATAATCAGACAGGTTATCTATACGCCAGTAATCATTAACGTTATCCCCATTGGGAGAAAACGCATTGGGCACTACTACCGGGCGCAAAATTTTCACATACATGAAATCGCTGGCCGTGCACAATCCACCAACGGTGGCGGTTAATGTATATATCTGATCAGTATTAGCGATCAATCCCGGTGTCAATGATGTCGGGTTTGATAAACCAGATGGAGGCGACCAAAGAAAGCTCGTTACTAAAATGTCATTCGTTGTGGGTTTAAACTGAATATTTGTTCCCTGTGGTACAACAAAAGAAGGGCCGGCATCTATAACAGGTTGCAGATAAACGGTCACTTTTGTTTTGAATGTATCAGAAATACAATTCTCATTATTCGTAACCACCAGTTTTACTTCGTATTCACCTGGCTTGCTGTAACGCTTGGTCGGATTGTTAACCGATGAGGTAGTTCCATCACCGAAGATCCACAAACTGGAACGGATACTGCTATTGGGTGCAATACTGTTATTGGTAAATACATTGTCTTTACCCTGGCAGATCACGGCAGGATTTACATCAAAAAATGCCTGTGGTTTGTCAAAGAATGCATCAAATGTTTGCATACTGTCTTTAAAACATCCACTGGAAGATGTTGCCCTTAATTTAACCTGGTAAGAACTTATAGAAGGATATACATGACTTGGACTGGTTGCCGTTGAAACAGGGCTGAGGTCACCAAAATCCCAGATATACGTTAAGCTGGTTCCGTCGGCCACGATGGAGCTATTCATAAACGTAGCTGTGCCGTTTGGCATACAAACTGAAGCCGGCTTTTCAAAACTGGCTACCGGAACCGCATTTACCAATATGGTATTTCGAGATGTATCACTGATACATCCATCATTGCTGATGGTTACCAGTTTCACTACATAAGAACCAAAATTGGAATATAACCTGTTGAATGGATTTCCATTCATATTATTTGCTGTATTGCCATCTCCAAAATTCCAGTTCCAGCCAACAATGGAGCCCGAAGGAATGGTTGAACTGTTTGTTATCGTAGCCTGCTGGCCCAAACAAATACTGGTATTGATTGTAAAAGACGATACCGGTTTTGGATTTACTTTAATCGTTTGTGCAATAGTAGCGGCACAGTTTCCGGTTGATGTAAATGTGTAAGTAATGGTATGTGTTCCCGGGCCGGCTGCCGAAGGACTGAAATTGCCCGCAGCATCTACGCCTGTACCACTGTAAACACCGGTGCCTGAAACAGCATTGGTTACCGTTGCAGTTGCCACGCTCATCGTTCCCGCTACACTTTCACAAACAGCTGCCAGGGCAGGATATGCCAATGCCGGTGTTACACTGAATACAATATTGATCACCGAATCATCCACACATCCATTGGTATTGGTTACGGTAACGCTTACCGCATGATTGCCCGTATTCGAATAATTGTGTGTCGGGCTCGCCAATGTTGATGAATTGTTTACACCACTTGCAGGATCACCAAAATTCCACAAATACGTTTGACCGGCGCTCAGAGAACCATTATAGGTAAACTGTGCCAGGCCGCTTGTTGGTAAACAGGC
>JBBKWV010000097.1:0-4633 GCA_037969135.1 Ferruginibacter sp. | reverse complement strand
AACAAACATGAGGTTGTTGATATTGCCCCATTTGCTTACGGTATGCAACACACGCTCATATAAAAATGATTCTGATTTGTCATTTGAACCATCAATACATTTAAGTTTTTCAAAATCATGCGCTCCTTTATTGCTTGTAAGACCCAACACAATGGTCCATTTGTTTGCATATTCCAAAAAAGGGCGGATACTGTCTTCACCCATATATGGAGTAACGGTTAAAGCATCGAAATTCAACGTTTCAAAAAATGCTTTTGCATATTGTGATGAGGTATTTCCAATATCGCCACGCTTGGCATCAGCAATTTTTAAATGTGTGGAAGGGATATAGTTTACTGTTTGTTCCATGGCCTCCCAGCCTTTAGAACCCAGGGCTTCATAAAAAGCAGTATTTATTTTATAGCTTACACACAGGTCTTTGGTTGCGTCAATGATCTGTTTGTTAAATTCGAAAACCGCATTTTTATTTTCTTTGAGATGAGCCGGTATTTTTTCCGGATAGGTATCCAGTCCGACACACAAAAAAGTTTGTTTCTTTTTAATTTCTTCTATCAGCCTTTTTCGATTCATCTTTATTATTTAATAAAATCTGTTTGAAGGTTAATCCATTCTTAACTTCATTTCTTCTGCAATTGCTTTAGAATTTTCGTCGCCTTTTTGTTGTAATTGTATGATAATATTTCCCCTGGTTATTTCATTGTGATTCTGGCTTAGTTTAAAGACATTGTCAATGTCCATCACTTCAATTTCAAATCCAATGATCGCCTTCAAAAGCCTGTTTACGTATTCTTCGGGTAATTTATCAAATGCTGCTG
Source organism: Ferruginibacter sp. (assembly GCA_037969135.1). Lineage (GTDB taxonomy): Bacteria > Bacteroidota > Bacteroidia > Chitinophagales > Chitinophagaceae > Ferruginibacter. Next base: position 3,818 of record JBBKWV010000097.1, on the reverse strand, counting down.
CGGTTTCTGTTCCTTCATATTTGTTTGTAATGGCATTGATGGCTTTTAAAGTGCCGGCTTCATTTGTGAATTTTATTTTTCCTTTTGCATGAACAGTGATATAATTCCAGGTGCTTGCAACATTGGGCGTATCGTACCAGCTGGCACTTACATAACAATGTGGTCCATTGAATATCACCAGTACATTTTCGTTTTTTTCAAATGCGTGGTGATGATCTGTATTTTTCATCAGGTGGCCGGTGAGAAATATTTTTTCATTTTCTCTGATCTCAATATTTAACGGAAGATGTGATGCCACCGGGTATTTTTCATCAAAACCGGTTACCACAGCAAAAGAATTTTCTTTCATGAAAGCTATTACTTTCCCTGGGTCTTCTTCTGTGTAATAGGGGAGTTTATACATTATTAATTTTTTTTCTCCGGACTAAAGGCCGGAACAATTCTGAAAGTAGATATTATTTGTCAATCATTTCCAGGATCATCTTTTCTATTTCCCCGCTCTGCCATTTTTCTTCAATACCCGGTACCGACATTATTTTTTTCATAATGGCTTCCTGTCTGTTTCCGTTTTTCAAAGCATCGCTGTACCTGATATGCGGGCTGAAAGTAACCTGGGCATATGCCGGCAACCATTTCTCCGGATATTTTGCACTGAAATTTGCCTCAATCTTTTTTTGCAATAAAAATTTCGGATCACCCACTTTATCCCTCATTTCTACAAAATTATTTAAAGCCAGATCTGCAATAGCATCCCCATCTGGTTTGCGGAGAGTTTGAAATTCTTCCAGTATTTCCTTCCAGTTTCCATGCTGTTTATCTATAAGGCCATTTAGAACAGAACAGTCTTCAAAGCCACAATTCATCCCCTGTCCGAAGAACGGAACCATGGCATGTGCCGCATCTCCTATCAATGCAAACTTATCATCTCTGATCCAGGGAAAACATTTTACAGTTATCAAGGAAGAGGTGGGATTGTTGAAAAAATCTGCTTCTAAAGTGGGCATTAGCTTCGAGGCGTCTTCAAAAGTTTTATTAAAAAAATTGCGGACTTTTTCATTGTTTCCGAGGGTTTCGAAAGATGGATCTCCTTCAAAAGGAAAAAATAAAGTACAGGTAAAACTCCCATCTGTATTGGGTAAAGCTATCAACATATAGTTTCCCCTAGGCCATATATGTAATGCATTTTTTTCCAACAAGAAACTGCCGTTTTCTCCAGCCGGAATATTTAATTCTTTGTATCCGAAATCTATATAATACTGATCATATTGAAAACGGTCGTGTTGCAACTGATGGGTTAATCTGGCTGCTGAATACGCACCATCACTGCCAAATATCAATTCTGCTTTGTGTTCGGTGATCTGTCTGTTGATACCGTTTTCAAAAACAATTGTATTGCTATTCCAGTCAATGCTATTGCATTTTTCATTGAATAATATCCTGACATTGTTTTCTTCGGCCAGGTCCATCAGCTTCCTGTTCAACTCACCTCTTGAAACAGAATTAATAAACTGCCCATCTTTTCCATATGCCTGATAAGGAAGGGTGCCGTCGGTATTGTGCATCTGCCTTCCATGCATGGGAATGGCGATCTTTCGGATATCATCCATGATTCCCACTTCTTCGAGTGCTTTAATTCCCCGGTCACTCAATGCAAGATTGATGGATCGGCCAACACTCATTGTTTCCTTTCTGAGGTCTGCCCGGCGTTCATATATGGTGACCTTGTTTCCACGCTTGGCGAGGTAAATAGCAAGCAGTGAACCTACAAGGCCTGCCCCGATAATTGTTATTTCTTTTTTACTCATAGATAAATTATTCCTGTAAAAACTATGCAGTTACCATTTTTGAAATGATCTCAGCAAATTTATATACATCTTCAAAACTATTGTAAAGCGGAACAGGAGCCACCCTGATCACATTGGGTTCTCTCCAGTCGGCAATAACGCCTTCTTTTTTCAATGCTTCAAAAATATCTTTTCCATTTTTCAACATGAGCATCGAAACCTGGCAACCTCTTTCTTCTTCATTGCGGGGAGTGATAACTTCTATAATTTTTTCACTGACAGATTTATTGATCTCATCAAGAAGAAAAAGCATGTATCCGCTAAGCATTTTTCCTTTGGAAACCAGATTGGCCATTCCTGCTTCATGAAAAATATCCAGCGATGCTTTGTGCGCCGCCATACTGAGTATGGGTGCATTACTAAGTTGCCATCCTTCAGCAGTAGGTATCGGATCAAAATCCTTTTCCATCTTAAAACGATCTGCTTTTTCCTGTCCCCACCAGCCTGCAAGACGCAACATTTTTTTATTTCCTGCATGTCGTTGATGAATAAACGCACCGGCTACAGCTCCTGGTCCGCTGTTGATATATTTATAAGTACACCAGCACGCAAAGTCAACATCCCAGTCATGTAATTGCAATGAAATATTTCCAGCGGCATGTGCTAGGTCAAAACCACAAAATGCCCCGGCATCATGTGCTGCTTTAGTGATCGACTTCATATCGAAAACCTGGCCATTGTAATAATTTACCCCACCGAAAATGACTACGGCAGTTTGGCTTCCATGCTCGTTGATAGCAGCTAATATGTCTTCTGTATGAATGCAATGTTCTCCAGCTCTCGGAGCAATTTCAATGATCGCTTCTGCAGGATCAAACCCATTTATTTTTGCCTGCGATGCCAGTGCATATTGATCTGATGGAAATGCTTTTGCTTCACAGATGATCTTAAATCTTTCTTTTGAAGGGCGGTAAAAACTGGTCATCAGTAAATGAAGGTTTACTGTTAGTTGATTCATGGCAACTACTTCTTCCTGGTTGGCTCCCACAATCTCAGCAAGTAAAGGAGCAAACATTTCATGGTAACTAACCCAGGGGTTTCTTGCATGAAAATGTCCTTCAACTCCATAGTTGGCCCAGTCTTCCAATTCATTTAAAACATATTCCTGTGTAGTTTTTGGTTGAAGGCCAAGGGAATTCCCTGTTAAATAGATACAGTCTTTTCCATTAACCATCGGGATATAAAATTTTTCCCTGAAATGCTTTAACGGGTCCAGTTCATCTGTTTGTTTGGCGAAGGCCAAGGAATTTAAATAGTTCATATTGTTTTTTTATCACCGGGCTGAAGTCCGGAGTAAGTCAGTCTATGACTGCGATCACTTTTAATTCTATAGCAATGGGAGTTGGCAGACTCTTGACTTCCACTGTTGTTCTGCAGGCATTTACTTCTTTAAAATATTCTCCATAGATCTTATTGTAAACCGGAAAATCTGCTTTCATGTTTGTGAGATAAACTGTAACATCAACCATCTTGTCCCAACTGCTGCCACTGGCTTCCAGTACCGCTTTCACATTTGCAAAAACGGAATGGCATTCTGCTTCAATATCATATTGCAGGATGTTGCCTATATCATCCAGTTGTAATCCGGGAATGGAATTGTCTTTTACATTGCGTGAACCAATGCCGGATAGAAACAGCAGATTGCCCACACGCCTGGCATGGGGATAAGCGCCTAATGGTTTTGCAGCTAGATCGGTATTGATGATATCTTTCATAATTTATATTGTAGAAAAAATACAAACTGATATTCTTTGTATTCAGGCGCTCGCCCTTATTTAAAATTGTATACAAACATTCTTTGCTTCTGTAAAAAAACGCAATGCTTCCCATCCACCTTCCCGACCAACACCGCTGTTTTTTACTCCACCGAAAGGAGTACGGAGATCGCGGTGCAACCAACAATTTATCCAAACAATACCGCTTTCGATTTTTGACGCAACCATATTTGCTTTTGAAATGTCCTGTGTCCAGACA
>JBBKWV010000096.1:0-2789 GCA_037969135.1 Ferruginibacter sp. | reverse complement strand
TTTAACGGGTGCTTTTTTTTTCGTTGCCATATAATAAATTTTTATACTTTAAAATAAGGAATATTCGCTTGAATTTTAACTAATTTAAGATAGTTAAATTGATATTCAAGAATCAATTTTAAAATTTTAAAACATTCATTTATAATACAAATTGGTTAAACCTTTCAGCTACACATTTCGCTATTTAGATATTCCGCCGCTAATTAAAATTTTGAAAAGGCTTAATTTGATTAATAAATAAAAAATATTTTCACTCTTAAAACTCCAGGATAAGGCCAATTGTGGGTAGAATATTTCCATCTCTATTTTCTAAAATAAATGGGATTGCATTACTACCATTCTGTTGTATTGGCTGACCATTGGTGGTTTCAAATGCTGTGTTGGAAGCATTTCTTTTAAAAGTGTATTGAGGAATACCAGCACTTTTAAATCCATAAAAGTTTTGAATATCCAGAAACAGATCGACGGTAAAACGTTTTAAATTCCATTTCTTATCAATTCTTAAATCACCTGCATGGAAAGCGGCCAGTCGAAGTGAATTTACCTGATCAAAATTAAATACACCGGTTCCCAATGTGAGATAATTGAAACGACTTTCTGCTAAATCAAAAGGAGAATATGGTGCTGCACCTTGATAGCGGAACTTAATTCCTAATTCCCAGTTTTTATTGAATTTATAACCGGAAGTAAGACTTAACAAATGGCGATTATCCCAACTGGCAGGTGCAAAATTTCCATTGCTACCTGTAAATTCACTCCAGTATAAAGTATAACTAAAGATTCCAAATAAGCGGTTGGTTAATTTTTGCTGTACAAACAATTCCATTCCATAAGCTCTTCCTTTGCCGTTCTGTGTTATGGGTTCATTTCCAATAGCACCAAAATCGGTTCCTTTATTGGCAATACTAATGCCATCTGCAGTACTAATAGGATAGTTTGAATATCGTTTATAAAAACCTTCAAGGGTAAAACGGGTAGTAGCCGTTGGCAGATATTCAATTCCTGTAACATAATGGTTGCTCCGGATATATTTTCCCGGGTTTAAAGTGTTACCTGACATTGTATTGATATAGGCTAATTGAGTATAACCTGGTAAGCGATAATAAATGCCATAGCTGCTGCTTAAACTCCATTTTGATGATAAGGCATAACTGGCACTGATACGTGGGCTAAGCTGTTGTAAAGGATTGTTTTCGCTATTCTCAAGCGTATTGGCGTCCATTCTTACGCCACCACTTACAGCAAGCCTGTCATTAAATAATCTTTTTCCCGCTTGAAAAAAAGCACCATATCGTAAAAAATTTGCATTGTTCTCACTTTGTAAAATTTCTCTTGTCTGTATGATATTATTTTGATCATCTCTTAATTCGGGTCGTAATACCTGAAAAAAATCATTATTGAATTGAACGTATTGAGCTACGGCTCCATAACTTAATTTCCAGTCCTGAATATTTTTAGTGATATCAAACCGTAATTTGTTTTCTGTTTCATTGCTTCTGATGCGGTAGGTACGGGTGTTCTCTATTGGTTTGTCATTATCTTCAAATTTATCGGCACGATTATCCAATGTATTCCTGCTTAATGTAAGATTCCAAAACCCATCCTTCGTCAATTTTTTTAATGAAGCACCAAAAGTGTAACTCCATTGATTGATAAGAGGATTGCTATTTATTGCATAGAGTTTTTCCGGCGTTGCTTCTTTGGGAGCAGCAAAACTAAACTCATCAATAGCTCCAATGCCAAGTAAACTAAATGTTGTTTTTTTATTGATACGGGTTGTTGTTTTAAACTGAAAGTCCCAGTAGTTAGGTCTTATTGGCAGATCCAGCGCCTTAAATAATAATTGTAAATAACTGCGTCTTACCGAAGCAATGAAAGTTGTATTTTTTGATAATGGGCCGTCCAATGTTCCAGCTACTTCAGTTCCACTTAGGCGGAAATTCCCCTGCAACCTTTTATTATTCCCATTCTTTTGTTTGAATTGAAAAACACTGCTAAGCGTATTATCATACCGGGCATCAAAAGCAGAGGTACTTAATTTAACCTCTTGTATAAAACTTACATTTAATATTCCCTGAGGTCCGCCGCCACTTCCTTGTGTACTAAAATGATTAATGATAGGCACTTCAATACCATCTAAATAAAAAACATTCTCACTGGGAGCACCACCTCGAATAATAATATCATTTCGAAAGCTACCGCCTGCAGCACCACCACCAACACCAGGCAAAGATTGAATTACTTTGCTGATATCAAAATTTCCTCCTGGATTTGCTTTGATATCTTCTGTTGTAAGCCGCTGAATACTTAACGGGCTTTCCAAAGTAGTTGCTTTTGCTATATTTCTTCTGCTAACAATTTCTACATTATCCAATGAAGTAATAGCTGGTTCTAATTCAATTAAAAGATTATTTTCATTGCCGGTTGTGATGACAAGATTCGAGAACAGCCTGGTTTGGTAGTTGACACTGGTAATTTTTAAATTATACGTACCGGGAACTATGTTCTGAAATCTGAAATTGCCATTCGAATCGGAAATCAGTCGGTTATTACCCGGAGATAATTCTAAGGTAATAGCAGTAATTGGTTCTTGAGTATTTCTATTTAATACAGTTCCAGAAAAATTTCCGAAAAACTGGCCATTTACAGAAATGCATATAAAATTGAAAAGTAAGAATGAGGCGGTTATTTGTAGAAAACGCATAAAAGTTCGTTAGTTTTTGTACAATGCCATAAAACAAACATAAATCAATAATGTTCAGATAAATAGATTAAAATCATAATAAAAT
>JBBKWV010000095.1:0-11663 GCA_037969135.1 Ferruginibacter sp. | reverse complement strand
AACACTATCCAGTCTTTTTAATACCTGCCCGACTGGCAGGCCTAAAAATGCTGCATGCGTTTTTACACGGGTTACCAGATAGTATGACCCGTTACTCATATCAGCATATTGTCTCCGGTTGAGATCTTGATAATCCTGGCCTAAATTATATAGATTACCGGGCACGGAAACACTATAAAAATCATCTTCGGAAATCTCTTTTTGAAAAATAACGGGAACCTGGAGGCGATCTATTACATTCTTTTGCAAACCGTTTCTTGCATTCATTTTTACAGACCTCAGTGTATACCCCATTTTCCTGAGTAACTCTATCACTCCCCTGTTACCGGGCAAATGAGCAGCCCCGATTCCGGCAAACAATGAAGTATGTTTTATAATGCTGTCAATCGCATTTGCCTGTATCTCGTTCCTTTTATAAATAAATTTCTCTCTGAAAGCCGTTGAAATCTCCATCCTTTTATCGAGAGAGTCCAACAAATCAAGATCTCCATTTCGATAAGCATTCTGAATTTTTTCAAGATACTCTTTTCCAAATTTTTCATCCCGGTCTCTTTTTGTAATTTTTTTCTCTTTTGCCATATCTGCATAAGCTTCCTGGATCAGCAATTCAGCTTTATAATAATTTTCCACTCCGGCAGCTTTTTTTCCAAGCTTTCGACCGGTTTGAAATATATAGAGATCAAGAAAAGTATCTTCTTCAAAATCTTCCTTCGTCTTGTAAGAGCGATACAAGAGGCTGTTTACAATTGCCGGTTCCGTTTGAAGTGCTGTCTTTAATTCATCAGAATAATTTTTTATTCGAAAGGAATTTTCATTCAAAAAATCATTGCCGGCAGGTTTAATAAATGCTGTATAATTTTCTTTTAATTTATTTATCCTTACCATTTGTTCCTGCCACACATCCGGATTCAGTTCAAGTGCCACCGCATCTACTTTTTTAATGGCATTGTAAAATGAATCGTTTAAATGAAAGGCCAGTTTATTGCTTACGTGCATGGTCCCAAAAAGGTAAGAGGGTTTTGAAAGTCCGTTCCCGGAAATTTCCCACAACAATCCATCATATTTTTCAATGCTCTTTTGCTGGGCAAAAGCACATTGCAGGAACAATAGAAAAATAATGGTTACAATACTAAAATGCTTTTTATACATATTATGAAGAATAACTTTCTGTTTCGGATTAAAGTAGATAAAATTCCGGTTAATATTTATAACTGGTAAAAAAGGAATGAATATTTCATAAACTGATAATCAATCCAAATTGCCGGTTTTGCGTTAATATAATTAATTTACGTACATTTGCCAACTTTGAATAAATCATGCCGTAACATGATAAATGCCTGATCTATTGATGAGGCTAAATATCTCTGTAACAATTTACAGTATTAAGGCATGTGATAAATAACTAAAACCAATAATTTATTACATGAAATTATCTCAATTCCGTTTTGACCTTCCACTTAATCTGATTGCCCAACACCCTACCAAGAAAAGAGAAGAAAGTCGCATGATGGTAGTTCACCGTAAAACCGGCGAAATAGAAAGCAAACAATTCCGTGATATTATGGAGTATTTTAATGACAAAGACGTTTTTGTTGTTAATAATACAAAAGTATTTCCTGCCCGTATGTATGGCCGCAAGGAAAAGACCGGTGCCAAGATCGAAGTTTTTTTATTGCGTGAATTAAACAAAACAAATAAATTATGGGATGTAATTGTTGACCCGGCCCGAAAAATCCGTGTAGGCAATAAATTATATTTTGGTGAAAGTGATGAACTGGTTGCAGAAGTGATTGATAACACAACAAGTCGTGGACGTACCATTCGTTTTTTATGGGATGGGACTGATGAAGAATTCAGACAGATGCTGGAGATCATGGGAGAAACCCCGCTTCCAAAATACATTAAGCGTAAACCGGAAGAAGAAGACAAAGAGCGTTACCAGACTGTTTATGCTAAGCACGAAGGGGCAGTAGCAGCACCTACGGCAGGTTTGCATTTCAGTAAAGAACTTATCAAAAGACTTGAGATCCAGGGTGTACGTTTTGCTGAAGTTACCCTGCATACCGGTTTGGGTACTTTCAGACCAATTGAAGTAGAAGATCTCAGCAAACATAAAATGGATGCTGAATATTATAATATTGACGAAACTGCCTGTGCCATTGTAAATAAAGCCAAGCAAGGCAACCATAAAATTTGTTCGATTGGCACAACTACCATGCGGGCTATGGAAACATCTTATACCGCTCAAAAATTACTGAAGCCATCTGAAGGTTGGACCAATCATTTCATCCATCCTCCTTATAATTTCAATATTGCAGATGCGTTGGTTACCAATTTCCATTTACCAAAAACAAGTTTATTGATCATGGCCTGTGCATTTGCCGGGTATGACCTGATGATGGAAGCGTATAAAAAAGCCATAAAAGATAAATATCGTTTCTTCAGTTATGGAGATTCGATGCTTATAATCTAAAAAAAATAAATATTTAACTAAAAAGGCTCCCGATAAGGAGCCTTTTGTTATTTGAAATCCTTTTGGAATCTATTTCAAGATATACTACAAACGGGAGATCTGGGCAAAAAAAAGGGGCCATGATAGAAATCAAAGCCCGTATTAATCCAATATCCTATGAAAAACCATACTATAAACGCAGGTTTTCTGATTTTAGTTTGTTTTGGTAAAGGTTTTTTTAAAATATTTTTTTAACAGGCATAATTTGAGGTTGTTCCGGGTAAAAAGAAAACTTAACTTTAAGCAGCTAAAGGGTTAATATAAATGAAAAATATATATCAATGGCTTTCCGAATATGGAGAAAGCCATAAAAATGAGACCAATAAATTAATCCACTGGATTTGTGTGCCATCCATTTTCTTTTCTTTAGTGGGTTTATTATATGAAGTTAAGCTCCCCTTTTTTGTTGCAGGCATTCAGATGAATATTGCTGCCATTGTAATGCTGCTCGCAGTTATTTATTATGCAAGGTTATCTAAAACCTTGTGGGTGGGAATGCTGATCTTCGGCATTTTCTGTTTAGCCTTGTCTTATCTGATAGAAAAAAATGGCTTTATGCCCCTATGGTTATTTTGCCTGATCGTTTTTGGATTGGCATGGATTGGCCAGTTTTACGGCCATAAAGTAGAAGGGAAAAAACCATCTTTTTTGCAGGACCTGCAATTTTTAATGATTGGCCCTGCATGGCTGATGAGCTTTATTTATCAGAAACTGGGAATCAGGTTCTGAGTATATATACTATTCATAGTTTCCAACAGTTTTCGCTAATCCAAACCAAACAATCCCTTATTTAATAATTGCAATGTTTGATCTTTATAACTGCGTGGTATCAGTAAGGAGATATTATGCCTGCTTCCACCATAACTGACCATTCTTACCGGAATTTCCGAAACAGCATCAAATAATTTTTTCATGATCTCTTTGGTTTCGGTTATTTCATTACCAACGATTGATACGATTGTTTGGTTTGTATCAATTTCCACAGTACCAAATGCCGAAAGTTCGTTTTTTATCTCATTCAGGTACAGATCGTTATCCATTGTAACGGAAACGGCTACCTCTGAAGTTGTGATCATATCAATAGAAGTCTGGTATTTTTCAAAAACCTCAAAAACTTTTCTGAGAAAACCATAAGCCAGCAACATCCTGCTGCTTTTGATCTTAATGGCTGTTATTCCGTCTTTGGCGGCAACTGCTTTTACACCTGTACTGCCGGCATCTTCTGTAATCAGTGTTCCCTGCGCATCGGGTTGCAGGGTATTTAATAATCGTACGGGTACATTAAAAAATTGTGCCGGCCAAATGCTCGCAGGATGCAGGATCTTGGCTCCAAAATAAGCAAGCTCGGCAGCTTCATCAAAACTTAGTTGTTTAATGGGTTTGGTAGAAGTAACAACTCTCGGGTCATTGTTGTGCATGCCATCAATATCGGTCCATATTTCACAAACACTTGCATTCACCGCAGCGGCAATTAGTGAAGCGCTGTAATCACTGCCCCCCCGTTTCAAATTATCTATTTCACCTTTTGCATTCCGGGTAATATAACCCTGGGTAACAAAAATATTATTATCCTTATTTTTCTGCAGTAATTGAGCTATCTTAACTTTAATAGTACCGATCTGGGGTTCATCCTGTTTGTCTAAAGTCATGAAATCCAACGCCGGTAACAATACATGTTGAATTTTTTGTTCTTCCAGGTACTGGCAGAAAATCCTGGTACTTAACAATTCACCCTGTGCCAGAATGTCTTTAAACAATGCCTGGCTAAAAGATATTTTCAAAATGATGGTAAGGAATTCAAAATGCTCTGTAAGAATACTGTTCGCTTTTGTTATCTGCTCTTCATTGAACAGCAATTCCATTACAAACTGCCTGTACAAAACTTCCAGTTCCTTTATTTTCTGGCCGGCGCCGGCTTTATCATTATTTGCCAGCAACTCACCGATCTCAGTAAGGGCATTAGTAGTACCACTCAAGGCAGATAAAACAACAATTTTACTTTCTTCAGATGCGGTTACCAGTTTTGCAACCTCTTTCATACGTTGAGGCTTACCTACACTGGTGCCACCGAATTTCATTACTTTCATTAAATGTAAAAGCTATTTAATTAAAAAGACTGCAAATATATTGCATGTTAAACTGAGTTCTGATTTTTATCAGTTTACAATCAATTTAATAAGAACCGGGTTGGAGGGATTTGCAATATCGTAAAGGGCAATGCCTGTAGATACATAACAGATCAATAAACTTCCATAAGGGATCACATCCTTAAAATATTCACCCGCAACAGTTCTCACCTCAACGGGATTTAACGGATTGATAATATTAAAAACTTTCAATCCGCCATAATTACAACAGATGTATAAATAATTACCCTGTAATCCCAATCCTTCGGGTGTAGAAATGGGTACAATTTTTTTCAAAACGGGCTGAAAAACATTTTTGATATCGTGCACATACAATCCACTTTCCGCGGGACCACAATTACTGCTACCTTTTAGGGTAACATATGCAATGGAATCATTTGCAACAACCGGATCGCAACTGCGTGCATGCCTTGCCTCTCCAAGTTTGGAAGGTATGGAAGGGGTATCAATTGAATAAATGAACAATCCAGTAGTGGTACCAATAAACAGTCTGTTATTAAAAGGATAGATAGTTTCTACACCAAAACCCAAATCTGTCGAATTCGTTTTAACCGGGTTCGATGGATTACTGATATTATAGGTTAACAAAGAATGGCTGTCAACTGCATACAAATAATCACCTGATATTGTAAATTTCGAGAGTGATCCGCCTTTACCAGTTCCGGAGGACAAAGCCGCATTTGTATTTCCATCCTTTGCACAGGAACTTAAAACAAAAAATACAGCAATAATTATTGATAAATTATAAATAGAAAATCTCATAATCTGTTAATTAAATCTATTAATTTTTATAACAACTGTAATAAGGGATGGAATCCTTTTTCCATCCGATTACCATACTATCATATCTTGGACATTCATAATAACCAGACTCATTTGGTTGAACATAAAAATAAGTAAACTTCCCTTCCGGAAATGTTCCCACAACTCTTTTCACTTCACGCAGGTTATGGATGTCTGAAATATCAATTACAACCAGATCGTCGTAACTGTTGGTATATAAAAAATTCCCTTTGATCGATATTTCCGAGCTGCCGTTTACAGTTATAAAACCCATCCGATAAGCCGAAGTAGAAACTGTATTATCGATAACATGAATCCCTTTACCGATTTCCAATTGGTAAATTAATTGATCCTTTGCATAAATATTACCCGGAAAAAGTACCGGAAGTGCCGAATCGATATATACAATTTGTTTAGCAACGGATTCTGTACTGTAAATCGGCCTGCTTCCCCAAACTTTTAAGTTTGATGGAGGATTGGGCTTTACCCTCCTCTCCCAACAGGAGTTCAATGAAAGCAATGAAACAATCAAAAACAATATTCTCATAAGGAAGTTTTACTAAAGGAGATTACTGAATGAACTTATATGCTGCCTGCAAAAAAAATATTTTAAAGATCAACAGAAAATTTTAAACCCAGCTCTTTCAAGTCATCCACAACGGAAATTAATAATGGAATACCATTTTGCATGCGCTGCAGTTCCATTTCTCTTTCCGGTTCGCCGGGAATAATTACCTGATCCGCTTCCGATGTCGTTTTTGCATTTTTAAACTCCTGTATCCATTTATCCATATTAACTTTAAATTCTTCGGCAGGACGAAAAGCATCGATCCTCATCACACCAAAAAAATGGCCTATTCCATTTCCCGGCATATTTTCCGGCATGGCTAAATAGGAAGGAAAAGGCGGAACCCAGGGACCGTAATTGGCGCCACTTAATATCCCGGAAAAAATATCAACAATACTTCCCAGCATATAACCTTTGTGGCTGCCGTGTTCCCTGTTTCCTCCCAAAGGCAACAATGAACCTCCAGCTTTTAGCTCATTGGCATTGGTACTTGGGTCGCCATTTTTTGATTGTACCCAGCCAACAGGAGCAGGTTGATCTTTTCTTTGCAGTATTTCCAGCTTACCATTAGAAGCGGTGGTTGTTGCAAAGTCGGCAACAAAAGGTTGCTCTTTTCCTGCGGGAATTGCTACAGCAATGGGATTGGTTCCCAGCATTTTTTGTGTTGAATATGTTGGTGCAACCAGTGCCGATGCATTCGTCATGGCAATACCGATCATATCATGTGGCAATGCCAGCATTGCGTGGTATCCGGCAATGCCAAAATGATTGCTGTTCTGAACACTCACCCAGCCACTACCCACATTTTTTGCTTTATCAATGGCAACCTGCATGGCATAGGGCGATACAACCAAACCCAGTCCGCGGTCCCCGTCCACTACTGCCGTACTGGGGGTTTCATGCAGTATCTTTAATTGGGGTTTGCTGTTTACCCTTTCTGCTTCCCATAAACGAACATAACCGCTAAGCCTTGCCACACCATGACTGTCAACCCCCCGCAAATCTGCACTCAGCAAAGCTTTGGCTGCTGTTGCAGCATCATGCATACTGCAGCCAATTTTTTCAAATATCCTTTCGGCAAATTTTAAAAGTTGATCGTACATAAAGATTTGTTCCATAAAGCGAAGATAGGATGCAAAATATTCAGATTCACTGTTGTAACAAACCGGAGGGTTTCCGGATCAAATGAAAAAATTTACCAGCCCCAAAACATTCGTATAGGTTATCCGGTATCTGGTAACTTACATTTTTCATCCAGTATCATTTCCTTAAATTTGCATCCCTGAGTTACATACTCAATTTTCAATAAACAATGTTCAATGTTTAATAATTATGGGAAGGATATTTGAAGTAAGAAAAAGCAGCATGTTTGCCCGCTGGGATAAAATGGCAAAAAACTTTACCCGTATCGGAAAAGAAATTGCGATCGCAGTAAAAGCCAGTGGACCTGAACCAGATAATAATCCGGCGTTGAGAAGGTGTTATCTCAATGCAAAGGCATGCAATATGCCAAAAGACCGTGTAGAAGCTGCTATCAAAAGGGCTATGGGTAAGGATACGAGCAGTTATGAAGAACTGTTGTATGAAGGATATGCGCCGCATGGTGTTGCTGTTTTAGTTGAAACTGCAACTGACAATCCCACCAGAACAGTTGCCAATGTGCGGATGCATTTTACCAAAGGTCATGGTTCACTGGGTACCAGTGGCAGTGTGGCATTTGGGTTTAAACATATGAGCGAATTCAAAATAAAAAGTGATGGATTGAATACGGATGACCTGGAACTGGAACTGATTGATTTTGGATTGGAAGAGATCGGGGAAAACGAAGAAGGCAATATCATCATCCGTACCCCATTCAATGAATACGGAAATATGAGCAAGGCGCTGGATGAAAAAAAGATAGAAGTGATCAGTGCCGAATTATCATGGATACCCTCAACCACAGTTGAATTAAATGAAGATGATTCCAATGAAGTATTAAAATTGGTTGATCACCTGGAACAGGATGAGGATGTACAAAAAGTATATCATAACCTGAAGTAAACAAACCGGAATTCATTTTATTCACTCATCATTTCTTTGATCACTTTCACAATATCTTCTGTATTGGGTTTGCTGAAATAATCTCCATCACTGCCATAAGATGGCCGATGCGCTTTTGCAGTGATCGTTCTCGGCGAAACATCCAGATGCCTGTAACCGCCCTGTTCTTCCATCACTTTATTGAACATATATGCAGCTGCTCCCCCGGGAACATCTTCGTCAACAAATACAATGCGGTTTGTTTTTTTCAATGAATCTATGATGGAATGATGTATATCGAATGGCAATAAAGTCTGTACATCCACCACTTCGCAACTGATACCCATTTTGCCGAGAGTTTCTGTTGCTTCCAATACGATCCTTAAGGTAGAGCCATAGGTTACGATGGTAACTTCTGTTCCTACTTTTACAATCTCAGGAACACCTAACGGCACCGTGTAAGCTAACAAATTAGCAGGAAGTTTTTCTTTCAGCCGGTAACCATTTAAACATTCAATTACCAGTCCGGGGTCATTGCTTTGCAATAAGGTATTGTACATCCCAACTGCCTGTGTCATATTCCGCGGCACACACACATACATACCTCTCAATGCATTTATGATCATTCCCATCGGAGAACCGCTGTGCCAGATACCTTCCAGCCGGTGCCCCCTGGTTCGCACGATCAATGGGACACTTTGTTGTCCGGCAGTACGAAAATGGGTAGTGCAAACATCATCACTCAAAGGCTGTAATCCGTATAATAAATAATCCAGGTATTGAATTTCAGCGATAGGCCTCAGGCCGCGAAGTGCCAGTCCAATACCTTGTCCCATAATGGTAAGTTCACGGATACCGGTATCAAAAATCCGGTGTTTGCCATGCTTTTCCTGCAGGCCACTGAAACCCTGGTTCACATCACCTATCTGACCAAGATCTTCTCCAAATGCAACTACTTTCGGATTTGCAGAGAACAACTCATCAAAATATTTATTCAATACTTCAAATCCATTTATTGTTGCGGTATCTTCTTCATAATAAACAGGAACGGGAACCACATTCAATGCTGATTTCGGTCCTTCATTGTATAAAAATGAATCATAAATCTTTTCATTTTTATCATGGAGTGCATCATAATATTGTTTGAGAACCGCTTTTTCAGAAACTTGTTCTCCTATCAGATCCAAAGCAGTGGCAAGTGCTTTGAATAAATCCCGGCGCATTGGTTCTCTCAATGCACTTAATTCAGTAACAATTGATTGAATTGCAGGGTTTGTATGCAGCGTTTTGTTCAGCTCGGATACCGCTTCAGCAACCATATCTTTAATGGGTTGTATATATTTTTCCCAGGCCCTTTGTTTACTTTCCTTAACATAAACGGCTGCCTTTTCTTCAATAGCAATTAATTCTTCTTCTTCAGCCAGAGCATTGGCAAGGATCCATGTTCTTATCTGCTTTAAACAATCCCATTCTTTCTCCCAGTTAAGCCGGTCTTCTTTCTTATATCGTTCATGGCTACCTGAAGTAGAGTGGCCCTGTGGTTGTGTTATTTCTTCAATATGAAAAAGAGCCGGAGTGTGGGTATCTCTGATCTTTTGAATGGCATGTTCCATAATTTCACACATGCCCGCATAATCCCACCCCTTTAATTTGTAAATATCAATTCCATTCGTATCTTCTTTTTTTTGCAGGCCGGATAAGGCATCAGAAATTGACCCCTTGGTAGTCTGGTATTTTTTAGGAACTGAGATACCATAACCATCATCCCATACAAAAACTGCCAGTGGTACCTGCAATACGCCTGCAGCATTCATTGTTTCCCAGAAATGTCCTTCGCTGGTAGATGCATCACCGATGGTGCAAAAGCAAACTTCATTGCCGTTATTAGATAAAGATGAGAATTGTTTTAGTCCTTCAATATTTCTAAACGATTTTGAAGCAAATGCCAATCCAAGAGAACGGGGCATTTGGCCTGCAGTTGGGGCAATATCTGAAGAAATATTTTTATGATCTGCCAGGTTAAGCCAATCTCCCTTTTCATTTACCATTTTTGTGGCAAAATGGGCATTCATTTGTCTGCCGGCACTAAACGGATCATTTTCTATATTCGGATCTGCATAAAGTTGGGCAAAATACTGTTCTACATTTGCCAATTCACTTGAAAACATGAAAGTCTGATCGCGGTAATAACCGGCCCTGAAGTCACCCGGCTTGAAAAATTTGGCCATTGCAACCTGAGCTACTTCCTTGCCATCACCAAAAATGCCAAATTTTGCTTTCCCGGTAAGCACTTCCTTTCGCCCAAGCAGACTGGTTTCCCTGCTTTCACAACAAACCCGGTAATCGCTTAAAACCTCATTCCTGAAACGATCAAAACTTAGTTTTTCCTCTAATTCAGTATCTTGATTCATTTTTTCCATATGATTTATTGTACTACAAAAATATTGTTTTTAGCTGGCTTTGTTAAATATTAGCAAAGTAGATAACAATTTTCTCATAAATCAAACGTTTTTGTATCTTTGAAACCGTATATAAAAAGGTATATGAAAAAAATTATTTTAATAGGCTTTATTGGTTTTAGCTCTTTATCCTTGTTTGCCCAGGAAAATTCCTCTACAGAAGCAGTATTGAGTTCAATGACAGAACAAAAAAAGCCGGCGGAAGAATCTCTGATCGTAAAAGAAGAAGTATATGATTTTGGTAAAATTCCCCAGGGAAAACCGGTTCATCATATATTTAATGTGACCAATATCAGTCAGTTGCCTTTAAAAATTGCGAATGTACAGGCTAGCTGTGGTTGCACAACTCCGGAATGGGATAAAGAAAATGCCATTGCACCCGGACAGGACAGCAAAATAACTGTTGGTTACAATGCTGCAGCTGAGGGGCCATTCAATAAGTCCATTACTATTACATACGGAGAAACAGGTTCTAAACAAATTACCATAAAAGGGGAAGTCTGGAAAACACCTGCTGCCAGTGCTCCTGAAAATAAAAGCTTAAACGATTTAAAAAATTAATAAACCACATTTTTAAAAAAACAAACATGAAAAAATTATTCTTTTCAATTGCAGCATTCGCTTTAACAACCGTAGTTTTTGCTCAAAAGAAAGCAGATGATATCGCAAAATTCAAGACAGAAGTTATTGATCTTGGTAAATTGCAACAAGGAAATCCAACAACGGCTACTTTTAGTGTTGCAAACATCAGCAATGAGCCCCTTATCATTGAGCAGGCGAATCCAACCTGTGGTTGTACAATTGGCGATTATACCAAAGAACCAATTATGAATGGCAAATCAGGTGAAATTAAAGCAACATACAATGCAGCAAACTTGGGTGCATTTGAAAAGCACCTTACTGTAAAATTTGCCGGTTCAGATGAAATTAAAAGTATAACCATTAAAGGAGAAGTTTTGAGTAAAGATGATTATGCCAAACTTGCTGGCAGCAGTTCAACTGCAACAGCTACAGAAAAGCAACCAGCTACAGAAGCAAAAAAAACCGCAAAAGCAAAAAATTAATAACTGGAATTTTAAATAAAATATAAATAAATAGACCCGGTAATTTGCCGGGTCTTTTTATTTAACAGCTACCTTTAAATCAAATACATTATATCACATGTTCATATC
>JBBKWV010000094.1:0-10573 GCA_037969135.1 Ferruginibacter sp. | reverse complement strand
AATGTGGTGCCCCTTACGATACTGTCATCAATTACAACAAGGCAATCTTCATTTTTCCGTACCGTGCCATAAGTGATGTCGTACACGTGCTGAACCATTTCATTGCGGCTTTTATCTTCGGTAATGAAAGTGCGAAGCTTTGCATCTTTGATGGCAATTTTCTCAATCCTGATTCTTCGATTAACCATTTCCGATAGTTTCTCTTCATCAAAATCGTTCCCCCAGCTGAGAATACGTTCAGTTTTAATCTGGTTCAGGTAATCCTCTGCACCCTTTATCAGACCATAAAATGCAGTTTCAGCCGTATTGGGGATAAAAGAAAAAATAGTATTTTTTAAATCATAGTCAATGGCTTTAAGTACTGTTCGGCTCAGGTTATAACCAAGAGCTATCCGTTCGCGGTATATTTTCTCGTCACTGCCACGGCTGAAATAGATCCTTTCAAAACTACAGGCTTTTCTTTCTTTTGCAGGGATGATCTGTTCTATAGTATAGGATCCCCCGGCTTTTACGATTAACGCACAGCCCGGCATCAGCTCCTGAACTTCATTCTCTTCCAGGTTAAATGCTGTACGGATTGCCGCCCGTTCGCTTGCCGCAACAATCACATCTTCATGTATATAATAATAAGAAGGCCTGATACCATGAGCATCTCTTACAACAAAGGCATCGCCATTTCCAACAATACCGGCAAAATGAAAACCGCCATCAAAAAGCGGAACAGCTTTTTTCAATACACTGCTTATATCCATAATGCCGGGAAAATTTTCATCGGCCTTAATGAGGAAATGATGAATAGTTTCCATCATAGCTGCAAGGTCACTTTGACATTTAAAATCATCAGCTTGGATGTTGAGCAATCCCCATAACTCTTCTGTATTTACCAGATTGAAATTACCGGCAAGAGCCAGGTTTCTGGATGGGATGGTGTTTTTTTTAATAAACGGATGACAAAATTCCACATCATTTTTACCCTGGGTTCCATAACGCAG
This sequence comes from Ferruginibacter sp., assembly GCA_037969135.1. Classification (GTDB taxonomy): domain Bacteria; phylum Bacteroidota; class Bacteroidia; order Chitinophagales; family Chitinophagaceae; genus Ferruginibacter. The sequence continues at coordinate 9,581 of JBBKWV010000094.1, read as the reverse complement.
ATGTCCAAGTAAAACTTCCCCCATCACATTGATATGTCCTTTCATCAAACCGGGATGTTTGATTATATCCGGCTGGTATTTTTGAACTTCAGAAATTTCTCCCCAGATTTTTGAAAATAAATCTGCGATCGGCTGATTTGTATTGCTTCTTAAACGATACATAAATGGATAACCGGGTTCTGTATCCAGCTTCACCGTTGCAATCCCAGCACCATCCTGGCCACGGTTATGTTGTTTTTCCATCAGCAGGTACAACTTATTAAGTCCATACAATGCTGAATGATATTTTTGCTGATAATAACTGAAAGGCTTGCGCAAACGGATAAATGCAAGTCCGCATTCGTGTTTAATTTCGTCGCTCATGATACAGGGATACTCATGTTGAATTGCAAAATTAGCCTATTGCAATGCAGCAAACAAAAAACCCGGCAATTAGCCGGGTGTATAAAAAAAATTTAAAAAATATTATAAACCACTGAATGTAATTCCCACTTGTAAAAGTTTCACATCAGCAGCTACCGCGTCCTTAAAAGTAGAGGTTAAACTGTAAGAGCCAAATAAGCTGAAGTTACCATAACCTACCCGGGCTGTTGCCGCAATTCTTGTAGTATTAAAATAACTTTTAGTGGTTATTTTTTCGGTATAGCTAACCAGTGTTTTTCCAGTGCCATCCTGTAAGGTTTTCCCTTTAGTATGTGCATTGAGCATAGTACCAACCTTGGCTCCAAGCGCTATTTTAACAGACTTATTTGGTTTTTCAGGATTTGCAGTAAACCGCACTTCCAATGGAATCTCAAGGAAAGAGGTTGCCATTTTATATTTCTTAAAATGATTTCCGGTATCCTGAGAGATAAAGGGTAAAACTGGCTTGGTGGAAGTAATATCCACTTTCATATTCTTAAAAAAAATACTGCTGGAGCTAAAACCCAAACCAAAGGCGATACTGAATCTGGGATCCGCTTTGAATGGTTTATTCAACATTACTGCTACATTGATTCCACGGTTAAAACTTTTAACATGACTGCTAACACTATCAGGAGCACCGAATAAATGATCTGAACTTAACTGAAGCATGAGGTGATCACCGGAACGGCTTAAAATTTCTTTGTTTTTTGTCTCTTTTGCTGTTTGCGAAATGGCACTGACAGCCGAACTTAGCAATAAAACAAACATTATTATTTTTCTCATAATCTATTCTTGTGCGGCAAAAATAACTGCCCATGGGTTAATGAAAGGTTAAATGAGTAATTCGAATATTTAATTACCCGTTTTAAAAAAGTCCCGATATGGTATTCGGGACTTTTTGTGGGCCCACCTGGGCTCGAACCAGGGACCACCTGATTATGAGTCAGGTGCTCTAACCAACTGAGCTATAGGCCCTGTTATTTTTGATAACAGGCTGCAAAAGTAAGTAAAAACAATTATTCAAATGCTTAATTTTTAAAAAATCCGAACTTGCTTTTGAGAACTTAAACTTGACTTACAGGTTGTTTGAATTATATTTTTCAAACGGATATGTGCACAAAAAAATAGTTGTACCTTAATATCAGTTAATTGCGATCTATTATCAAATTGCTGTATGTTAAATCAGGATGAAATCAGGGTGCTTCAGTTGAAAATTGCTGAAAATAATGACGACCATGCCTTTGGCCAGTTATATATGTCATTTATCCACAACCTGCAGCAATTTGCAAATTCCATCATCAAAAACCACGAACTGGCAGAAGAGATCGTTTCTGATGTATTTATTAAGATCTGGCAAAATAGGGCAAAACTTGGCAAAATTGAGAACTTCAGACTATATCTTTATATCAGCACGAAAAACACTTCACTAAACTATTTATCCAGACATTTCCGTAAAAAAACAATTTCCCTGGATGAAATGGCATTAAACATTCCTGCCACTGGATATAATCCCGAAAACCTGATGATAACTTCTGAAGCGGTTAAAAAAATTGAATTTGAGATCCAAAACCTGCCACTTCGTTGCAGGATCATCTTTAAATTGGCAAAAGATGATGGCCTTAAATACAATGATATTGCAAAACTGCTTGATATCTCTGTAAATACCATAGATAACCAAATGGCTATCGCGTTAAAAAAAATCAGCAGTGCTATCAATTTTCAATTTCAAAAAAAACCCAACCATTCTTCAAGAGGGTAATTTCACAGCACATTTTTAAAATATATTTTCAGTGGTCTTGGTAGAATTTGGAAATTCTGCTGTCCTTATATATGACATGGATCAAAACAATGAGCATATTTGGAAGTTGATGGGAAGAAAATTATCTGGAGATGCCACGAAAGAGGAGTTGGCTGAACTGGAATTTTTGTTGCTTAAAAATCCGGATGAAAATTATTCTATGGAGATACTTGCTGATTTATGGAATAGCAAGCCCGAATTGAAAAGTCATTATGCTGAAAATAAGTACAAGGAATTGATGCTTCATTTACAGCAATTAGAAAATGACGAATCAAGGGTTAATAAGTACAGACTGGGAGATCATGATTCAAGGCCGGGGATACTAAAAAAATGGTATTTATTACTCACTTCAACGATCATCATCGGCTTTGCGTTTTTCTTCCTGAAAAAAAAGCAGGAATCTTCCAACAGCGCAAAAGAGTATGTAACATTTTCAAAAAATGAAATAAACACAAAAAATGGATCTAAAACAAACATGGTTTTGCCGGATGGAACGAAAGTTTGGCTGAATGCCGGCAGTAAATTAACATATGATAATGACTATGGTATTAATTTGAGGGAAGTTAACTTGAGCGGAGAAGCGTATTTTGATGTGGTAAAAAACAGGAAGAAACCATTCATCATACATACAAGTAAGATTAATATTAAAGTATTGGGCACAGCTTTTAATGTAAGCTGCTATCCCAATGAAAAAAATACAGAAACCAGTTTGGTAAGAGGTAGTTTGGAAGTGACGATGAAAGAAGGTGGAGGAAAGATCATTCTTAAACCAAATGAAAAACTCATTGTCAGCAATAACCGTATTCCGGTAAAGCTAACCCCCGATACTTCGCGAAATATTTTTGAATTAAGCCGGTTATCGATAATGCCGAAAGACAATACAATAGTTGAAACTTCCTGGGTAAACAATAAGCTGGTTTTCAGAGCGGAGACATTTGAAGAAGTTGCACACAAAATGGAAAGATGGTATGGGGTTGTTATTGTCATTGCAGACGAAAAATTAAAATCAGAAAAATTTACCGGAATTTTTGAAAAGGAAACGATCAGTCAGGCTTTGAACGCCTTACAAATCACAACTTCTTTTTCATTCAGCATTAACAATGGCAATATTCTTATTTACAAAAAATAAAGCGTACATTATATAGGGAATAATAAGAACGAATCAACTCAAATTTTAAATATGAAAAATAACAACTCCCGATTTGATTCAATCAGACGGGGATTATTTAAAGTATTATTGTTTATGAAATTTACTGTAATTATTTTGCTCCTAACCGGTTTTCAGTTGTCTGCAAAAGTTTTTTCTCAAAAGACCATTACGTTAAAACTGCAATCTGCCAGTCTTAATCAGGCATTGGTTCAAATTGAAAGAAAAAGCAGTTTTCGTTTTTTATATAACGATGAGATTGCTTCGGCCAATATCATCGTAGACATCAATGCCAGCAATACACCCGTTATAGAAGTATTGGATAATATTTTCAAAGGAACAGAATTATCATACAGGATTTTGCCGAATGATCTGGTTGTAGTAACCGGTAAAAATAAAACGGTACAGGATATACGCATTTCCGGAAAAGTAACCAATTCATCAGGTGATGCATTACCCCGTGTTTCTGTTAAGGTGAAAAATACTGCTACCGGCACATTTACAAACCCTGATGGTACTTTTAGTATAACGGTTCCGGATGATGCAATACTGATATTCTCATCTGTAGGGTATGAAACTCTGGAAATTGCTGTAAATGGACAGACAGAAATTAATGTTGTGCTCCTTCCTTCTACGAAGTTGATGGACCAGGTCATTGTGATAGGTTATGGTACACAAAGAAAAATAGATGTAACCGGTTCTATCAGTACAGTGAAAGGCGCCGAGATCAGCAAACAATCTTCTCAAAATGCGATCAGTTCCTTGCAGGGAAAAGTTGCAGGCGTTCAAATAACAAATTCCGGAGTACCTGGCGGGTCTCCTACAGTAAGGATCAGGGGCGTTGGTTCGATCAGCGGTGCAAACCCATTATATATCGTTGATGGCACCATTGTAAATGACATTGGTTTCCTGAATCCTAATGACATTGAAACAATTGATATATTAAAAGACGCCTCCAGCCTTTCTATTTATGGTGTGCGGGCAGCAAATGGGGTGATACTGGTAACCACAAAAAAAGGTGTAAGGGGTAAGCCCAAATTAACCTATAATAGTTTTGTTGGAGCCCAAATTGTAACCAATCCTGTATTAATGGCATCTGCAAAAAAATATGCAACCCTCATCAATGAAAAAGTTGGAATTCCAACAGTAGCAGAATATCCCAACGTAAAGTGGAACGATGAGATATTGAGATCAGCAGCAATCACACACAACCATCAGTTAGGGCTGTCCGGGGGTACCAAAAAAGTTACTTATATGGGAAGCCTCGGTTATTATAATCAGCAGGGATTGGTAGAAAATAATATTTATAATAAAATTACAGGAAGAATACAAACAGATTACCGGGCCACAAAAAATTTAAAATTTGGATTGCAGGCTGTATATTATCATTACAACTCAACAGATATCCCGGGCGATATTTTTTATCAGGCGTATGTGGCACCCCCTATTATTGCAGTAAAAAAACCAAATGGTTATTATGGTGATCCTGCCGATTATAATGTGGGAAACTTTGCTAATCCAAAAGCTTCATTAGATTGGTTTAATCGAAAATCAAAAGGCCACAGTGTTACTGGCTCCGTTTACGGAGAATATAAGTTTTTAAAGAACTTTACATTTCGAACAAGCTTCGGTATAACAAGAGGAGTTTATCAGTCAAGAAATTATGTCAGAAAAGATTCACTCACAACTGTACAGTTTGCCAGGACCAGTAATTTAAGCCGGGATACTTCTAATGAAACTAAATGGGTTTGGGACAATACGGTTACTTATGAAAAAGTATTTAATAAGCACAGGGTGAAAGCACTTGCCGGCTATTCATCTTCAGAAGATAAATTTATTGCAGACGGTTGGTCTGCAACAGATGTTCCTGATAATGGAGAGGGGTCTTTAAAGATCAGTAACGGAGATCCCAATAGTATCAGGCATTCACTTAGTGGAGATCAGGCAACTTTCATATCATATTTTGCCCGGCTGAATTATGCATATGATGACAAATATTTATTTACAGCTACACTCAGACGTGATGGCTCCTCCAAATTCCCATCAGACAACCGCTTTGATAATTTTCCTTCCTTTGGATTGGGCTGGATTATTACCAAAGAAAAATTCATGGAGCAGCAAAAGGTTTTTGATTTGCTTAAATTAAAAGGAAGCTGGGGGAAGCTCGGAAATGCAAATATTCCCACAAACATATCTGTTGCAAGAGTGGATTCGGGCGGAATTTACAATTATGTGTACGGAGGCACTGGAGGCGTTGTATGGAGTGGCGCAAACAACACGATTTTTCCACCCAAAAGTTTATTATGGGAAACGGTAAAAGAAACTGACCTCGGATTGGAAATGAGTGTCTTAAACAGCAAGCTATTTATTGAAGTTGATTACTACGACAGAACAACCGAGAATGGTATATTTTCACTACCGGTACTGGGTACTGTAGGCGCATCCAACAATTCTGTGCTTGGTAATTTTGCAACGTATAATAACAGAGGAATTGAATTTTCGGCAACATGGCATGCAACAACAAAGAAATTGAAGTATAATATAGGAGTTAATTTTTCTACCAACAGGAATAAGGTTGTTGCCATTGAAGGCGGTTCAGTTGACCTCTACGGAGGCGGATTACCAGTAGCAGGATATCTAACAACAGTTGCAAGGGTTGGAAGTCCGATCGGAGCTTTTTATGGGTATGTTGTAGAAGGTATTTTTCAAACAGACGCAGAGGCAGCAGCTTCTGCACAACCTTTTGCAAAAGCCGGGTACTTTAAATACAGGGATCAGAATAACGACAATAATATTGATGCCAAAGACAAAGTGATCTTAGGAAATCCAAACCCAAAATTCACCTATGGATTTAATACGGGGTTTGAATATAAAAATTTTGATTTTCAGCTGGATATACAAGGAGTTGCCGGCGTAGACCTTTACAATGCAACAAAAGGGGTAAGGTACGGGAATGAGAATTATACAGAAGATTTTTATATTAACAGATGGCACGGTATTGGCACTTCCAATGATTACCCATCGGCAAATCTTAACGGTCCTAACTTGGATCCCAACAGTTGGTTTGTTGAAAAGGGTGGGTATATCCGTATCAGGAATGCACAATTGGGTTATACGTTAAAAAAATCATTCCTGGATAAATGGAAGATCCAAAAAGTCCGGTTTTATTTAAATGCACAGAATCCGTTCACCTATTTTACCTACAAAGGATTTACACCTGAAATAGGAGGCTCTCCGATGAATGCAGGGATAGACCTGAATGTTTACCCCCTTTATGCAACATATAATTTTGGTGTGAATGTTTCTTTTTGACAATGAAAAAATGATTACAATGAAAAAAGTTAATTCATTATTACTGCTCACTGTTTTCAGCATTAGTATATTATTTATGAGCAGTTGTAAAAAATCTTTCCTGGATGTTCAACCGATAGGTCAGCAAACAAGTGAAACTTTTTTCGTAAACGAAGCAGATGCAATCCGGGCGATCACTTCATGTTACGGGCACCTGAATCAATGGTTTGTTGCCGGATTTGCACACCTAGCCATTACAAGCATTTCGTCAGATGATGCAGAAAGAGGCAGTGTTCCCGGTGATGCGGGGTTTCTCGATGATTTTGATAATTTTAGCTTTACATCCACTCAGTTTATTATTGATGATTATTGGAAGGGGCAATATGCAGGCATAAATTTATGCAACCAGTCTATCGACAATATTCCAAATATAAGTATGGATGCTGCCTTGAAAATGAGGTTACTGGCAGAAGCAAAATTTATAAGGGCTTATCATTACTTCAATCTGGTAAGGGCCTTCGGCGACGTACCGCTATTAAAGCGGGTTCCTGTAACTGCAGAAGAATTAAATCCTGCAAGAGCTCCTAAAACAGAGGTATATGCATTTATCGAATCAGACCTGACGGATGCCGTTGCTGTATTACCGGTTTCTTATAGTGCTGCAGAAAAAGGCAGGGCTACAAAAGCTGCTGCACTTTCAATGCTTGCCAAAGTAAAAATGTACGAAAGTAAATGGGCAGAAGTATTGTCATTAACAGACCAGGTGATTACATTGCCCTATTCTCTAGCACCTGATTTTAATAATATGTTTCGTATTGCGGGGGAAAATAACAGTGAATCCATTTTTGAGGCACAAGCAAATACATTTGTAAATGATTGCGGTACCTATTGCCAGTACGCAGAAATACAGGCAGTACGTAACCAGTTTGGCTGGGGCTTTAACATTCCTACCAGTAGCCTTGAAAGTGCATTTGAACCTGGAGATCTGAGAGAAGATGCCACATTATTAAAAAGAGGCTCTATGACAATAGAAGGAGATTTGATTACAACTACTGCACCCAACCCAATGTATAATAAAAAGGCCTACGTACCCTCCAGTGTTCCCAACTCCTGCGGTTATGGGTATGGAAGAGATCAAAACAGGAGAATATTGCGACTGGGGGAGATCTATCTCATCCGGGCTGAAGCGGCCAATGAGCTAAACGATACCACAGAAGCAAAAATTTACTTGAATGCGGTAAGAAACAGGGCCGGGCTGCTTCCTATAAATGCAATAAGTAAATCAAACTTTAGAAATAAGATCTGGAATGAACGACATGTGGAACTTGCCATGGAAGAGGACCGTTTTTTTGACCTTGTAAGGCAGGGAAATGCAGGTATTGTTTTAAGGGCTCAGGGAAAAATGTTTGTAGATGGAAAAAATGAGGTATTTCCAATCCCAGACAAGCAAATCACCCTGAGCGGGGGCAAATTGATACAAAATGCCAATTATTAGGATTTAATTATCAGGGTTAACCGGATAAATGATCTACATTAACCCGAAAGATCAGGACAATTGAAAAAAAAGAATTGATACGGTTTCAGAAACGCTTATTCAGGTTTGCATCGGGATCGTATCCACCAGAGATATTTTTTTATTTGACGGATTCAAAATCTTATAATTCATTCTGAAAAATATTATGAAAAAGATAAATAATGAAATTCCGGTAGATAACAGGGGATCACCATCCAAGAACAGTTTAAACATTTAATAATTTAAAACAACAATCAAAAAACAAAATAGTATGAAAAAAACAATCAGTTATTTATTTACAGGCGCAATTATTTTAGCGACAACTGTAATCAGTTCTTGTAGTAAAAGTTCAGATGATCCGGGATTGCCGCCAATCGGGGGATATAACAGTTCAGATGATGTGTCAGCAGCCAATAACGTTGCCAAATGGAGTTTTGAGAATAATTTATTGGAAAGTAAGGGCAATATCAGCGGTGTTGGCACAAATGCTACATACAGTGCCGGAAAAAAAGGGCAGGGCTGGCAAGGCTCATCTACACAAGCACGTTATGCGGTTTATACCACAGCGGCTTCTTTTGCCTCTTCACTGACCAGCTATTCCATTTCATTTTGGATGAATTCGGATACTATGAAACTGCCATTGGGAGTTCCCACGCAGGGTTATGGTGCACAGGGGTTGTTATCCATTGTTGATGTGAATGGTTTTTGGGGTGGCGCAAATCTTTTTATAGAGAACAGGAGCCCAGACGATAACGATACCCTAAGGGTGAAGTTATTGGTTCGTAATACCAGGACCGGTGTTGTATGGCAAGACCAGGGACCCATTTTAAGGGTGCCAAATGTCAGGAATCAATGGGTACATGTTACATTAACATATGACGGCGGAACCGGTGTGTTCAATGCTTATGTTAATGGTGCTTTGGGAGGAAAAATGGAAGTGCCTTATGGTCCTGTTTTCGGCGGAACATATACCCAATATGCAGATAATCCGGGGGGGCTTAATAATCCCAACAGTGCTGCAGTTCAGGGGGCAATACAAATGCCGCCATCTACCCAGGTCGTGTTGGGTTCATTTCAGTTTACCACTACACCAGCGCTGAATACAGGGGGAACACTTCAACCTTGGGCAACAAATTTTGCAGGTAAAATGGATGAAGTAAGAATTTATAAATCAGCTTTATCTTCTTCAGATGTTTCAGCTTTATACCAATTGGAACTGGCCGGCAGGTAATTTTATTTATAAGAAAATTTTTAAGGGCAGCCGGTTTTAATAACTCGAGCTGCCCTTCTTATTAACTTAAAAAAAACTATTTGAAAAATTTATGGTTATTTATTGCAGGATGCTGTATTGTATTTTCTGCCTGTAAAAAGGACGATAATTCCAATATTTGGATTGTATTTTTGGATCGCTTCCATCACATCATAAC
>JBBKWV010000093.1:0-4945 GCA_037969135.1 Ferruginibacter sp. | reverse complement strand
ATGATTTTGAAAAACTTAAATGTATTGATGGTTCAAATGACAAATCAGAATCATTTTTATATGAGCGTGTGTTGCATACCGTAAGCAAATGGGGCAATATCAACAACCTCATGTTTGTTACCGGTGCTACGCAGGCCAATGAATTATCCAGGATCCGGAAGATCATTCCCGATCACTTTTTATTGGTACCGGGAGTGGGTTTTCAGGGAGGCAGCTTACAGGAAGTGTCTAAGTATGGTATGAATCAGGATTGTGGCTTATTGGTGAATGTATCCCGGTCAATTATCTATGCCGGGAAAGAGGAAAATTTTACTACAGAAGCAAGAGCGATTGCATTGCAGTACCAAACAGAAATGGCTTCAATTTTAAAAATTACCTGAGATCATCTGAGCAAGTTTTACAGCCCATTTTTTATATTCCAAACCCGAAGGATGTAAACCATCTGAAGCCAAAAATTCCTTCTTTTCTCCATCCATTCTTTGTGATTCGGTAATATCAATAAAATGAGCATTCTTACCCATTGCAGCATTTTCACAAACCTTGTTAAATGCATCAATTTCTAAAGCAATTTGATCCCTGTTGCGGTCCTTAGCAAATGGCGTAATACCCCAATCCGGAATGCTAAGTACGTAAACATTTCTTGCAATACCTCCGGCGAATTGTATGGCCATTTCTAATAAAATATCAAACTCTTTTTTAAAGTCTTCGGCTGTTCTTCCACGGTACTGGTTATTTACACCAATCAATAAACTGACGATGTTATATTCCGGTAAAAAAACAGTTTGCCCGATTGCAGTGGTAAGTTCATCTGTTGTCCAACCCGTTTTTGCAATAATTTCCGGGGATGCAAAAACAGATGATTTATGATCATTAGCTACATCCTCTTTACGCAAAAGCTGAATGGCCTGGTATGGAAATGAATCGGCAATAGGAACCTGTTCCCCGATTGTATAACTATCGCCTAGGGCTAAATATGAAATTGTTTTCATGATGTAAGGGACAATTTTTTGATCCATTTTCTGCAAATCAGCAATGGAATAATACCCAATATGCCAAAACTACAATCAATTAAAATATGAAAAACAGGAATTTGCCTGATTGGTCCGGCGATCCATGCAAGGGGCAAAACTAAGATACAACATATGATCTGCCAGTCAATGATCCAGGCATTTTTTACCGGATCCTGTAAAGGGCCGATAAAAGAAAGTGCAATTACAAAATGTGCAAAAGCAAGCCAGTCATATCCATAAGCAAGAAATGGATATTTTGCATTGGTATCTGCCAAAGCAAGATAACTTAGCTGAAGCCAGTTTCCCAGTTTTTCCGGAAACATTTCTTTGTATTGCATCAGCCAACGCAATTCTGTTTCTGCCGGCATTGCGGTAAGTCCGCTTAAAACAAGAGCAATGATAAAAAACCAGATCAACACCCGGATTTTGGTAATTAATTTCATGATTGCATGTTATTTAATCTGATTGAATGTCAAAATTGCCAACCAGGCGTTATAAACCATTTATTAAAATACAAATTATATTGATCAATGTATTATTATGAGAATTTGTTTTAACCCTATTTCTCTCCAAAAGCAATTATAATGTAAAACAAATAATTCACATCTGAATGAAGCTATTTATATTTGCGATTAAGACAAAGTCGCATCATATGAAAATAAATGCTATTTGGAATTAGTTGCAGCAATTTTGCAAAAAATCACATAATTGCATACTAAAAACCGATGATAGATACTCATAAATATAAAAGATAAAATAAAAACCGATGGCTGTTAAAACAGATAACTTTCAATCACCCGATTATTTTAATGTAGATGAACTGCTGACTGAGGAACACAAACTCATCCGCGAAAGTGTACGTAATTATGTAAAAAAAGAGATCTCGCCTATCATTGAAGATTATGCGCAGCGGGCTGAATTTCCCACCCATATCATCAAACAGATGGGCGACCTGGGTTGCTTTGGCCCCACTGTTCCGGAAAAGTATGGTGGTGGTGGACTCGATTATATCAGTTATGGTTTGATGATGCAGGAACTGGAGCGTGGTGACAGTGGAGTTCGTTCTACTGCAAGTGTGCAGGGAAGCCTGGTGATGTTTCCGATCTATCAATATGGCAATGAAGACCAGCGTCATAAATACTTACCAAAACTTGCAAGTGGCGAATGGCTGGGATGTTTTGGATTAACAGAACCCAACCATGGCAGCGACCCCGGTGGAATGCTCACAAACATCAGGGATGCAGGCGACCATGTAATATTAAACGGAGCCAAAATGTGGATCAGCAATGCGCCATTCTCACAGGTAGCTGTTGTATGGGCAAAAGATGAGGCCGGAGATATCCGTGGGGTGATCGTAGAAAGGGGTATGGAAGGATTTACAACTCCGACAACGCATGGCAAATGGAGCTTACGGGCAAGCGCAACCGGAGAACTTGTTTTCGATAATGTAAAAGTGCCTAAAGAAAATATTCTTCCAAATGTAAAAGGACTGAAAGGCCCGCTGGGTTGCCTGACCAAGGCACGTTATGGCATCGCCTGGGGTGCAATTGGTGCAGCCATGGATTGTTATGATACAGCTTTAAATTACAGTAAAGAAAGAATTCAGTTCGGAAAACCCATCGGTGGTTTTCAGTTGCAACAAAAAAAATTAGCCGAAATGGTTACAGAAATAACCAAGGCACAATTACTAAACTGGCGGTTGGGTGTTTTAATGAATGAAGGAAAAGTGACCCCTCAACAAGTGAGTATGGCAAAAAGAAATGCCTGCGAAGTGGCAACAAATATCTGCAGAGATGCCCGCCAGATGCTGGGCGGAATGGGCATTACAGGCGAATATCCTGTTATGCGCCATATGATGAACCTTGAAAGTGTGATTACTTATGAAGGAACCCATGACATACATTTGCTGATAACCGGAATGGATGTAACAGGGTTGAATGCATTTAAATAATTATCGGGTTTAATTAAAAAACATCGGGCCTGGCCCTTTAATAAAATAACAATATGATCAAAAATGTAAGTGTAATCGGTGCTGGAACCATGGGAAACGGGATTGCCCATGTTTTTGCCCAATCCGGATTTACTGTTAACCTGATAGATGTGAATCCTTCCCAATTACAAAGAGCATTGGCAACCATTACAAAAAACCTCGACAGGCAGATCGCAAAGGGATCGATATCAGAAGAACAAAAAAAATCAACGCTCGAAAAGATCAGTTTTGTTTCTGATATATCAGCAGGCGTTCAAAATGCAGAACTTGTAGTGGAAGCTGCCACAGAAAATGTGAATTTAAAACTGGAGATATTTAAGCAGATAGATATTGCCGCTCCGGCAGGATGTATCCTGGCAACAAATACTTCTTCTATTTCCATTACTAAAATTGCGGCCATAACAAAAAGACCCGGAATGGTTATCGGTATGCATTTTATGAACCCGGTTCCGGTTATGAAACTCGTTGAGATCATCAATGGATATGGTACAAAAAAAGAAGTAACTGAAACCATCGTAGAACTGAGTAAACAACTTGGGAAAATACCCTGTGCCGTAAATGATTATCCTGGCTTTATTGCCAACCGCATATTAATGCCCATGATCAATGAAGCCATTTATAGTTTATATGAAGGCGTGGCTGGGGTTGAGGAAATTGATACGGTCATGAAACTGGGAATGGCACATCCAATGGGGCCATTGCAATTAGCTGATTTCATCGGTTTGGATGTTTGCCTGAGTATTTTAAAAGTATTGCAGGACGGTTTTGGCAACCCCAAATATGCCCCTTGCCCTTTATTGGTGAATATGGTGATGGCAGAAAAGCTGGGAGTAAAAAACGGCGAAGGATTTTATACTTATACTGCCGGAAGTAAGGAGATTGTTGTGAGTGATCGTTTTAAATAAATTTCTTTTTGTAAAACATTTCTAAAATCCTGATCTGTAGAAATGTAAACTTACTACTCATGGTAAAAAAAGAAAAAGCCATAGATGCATACATTGCAAGGTCTGCCGGTTTTGCAAAACCAATCCTCCATCATATCCGCGAACTGGTACACAAAGCCTGCCCGGATGCAGAAGAAAAATTAAAATGGGGCATGCCTTTTTTTGATTATAAAGGGGAAATGTTGTGCCACATGGCAGCATTTAAAGAACATGCCGTGATGGGTTTCTGGAAAGCTGCTATCATGAAAGATCCCATACTCATAGAAAATGCAAGATCAGAAAAAGCCATGGGGCATTTGGGGAAATTAACTTCCCTGAAAGAACTGCCATCCGATAAAAAGATCATTTCCTGGATCAAAGAAGCCATGCAGCTAAATGAAAAAGGAATAAAACTTCCTGCAAAATCAATAACGGTTAAGACTACTGTACTTCATCTCCCGGATTTTTTTATATCAGCACTGAATAAAAACAAAAAAGCCAAACAGGTTTTTGAAAAATTCCCCCCATCTCACAAAAAAGAATATCTTGAATGGATCATAGAAGCCAAAACGGAAGCTACCAGGGAAAAAAGGCTGAAAACAGCAATAGAATGGATGGCTGAAGGGAAAAATAAAAACTGGAAATACCAGAAAAAATAATCCTATCCCTTACTCTTTTTTTTCTTATTTATCAGATTGTAAGAGTCCGTGATCATCTGCTTCAATAAAGAATCGGGCAAGCTCCCATCAACGATCACTGTGTTCCAGTGTTCTTTATTCATATGATAACCTGGTAAAACAGTTTCAGGAAATGATTCTCTCAGTTCTATAGCTTTCTGGGGATCGCATTTCACATTGAATTGCAATGGTATGCTGGCAAGGGAAAACAGGGCAAACATTTTCCCGTTAACCTTAAAAACAAGCACATCTTCACCAAAAGGGAATCCTTCCGTAACGTCATCAAAATGTAATAAATACTCTCTGAGTGATTCTGTATGCATACCTAAAAATACAAAACCCTCC
>JBBKWV010000092.1:0-35033 GCA_037969135.1 Ferruginibacter sp. | reverse complement strand
AAAAAAGACGAAGGCTTAAAACGGGTAATAGGTGTGTCGGGCCTTGCACTCACCATTGTTAATTTTACTGTGGGCGCAGGCATTTTTGTATTGCCTGTCATTGTAGGAATTGAGATGGGGGCATTCGGAATATTCACCTATGTGTTTTGCGCTACTATGCTGGCTGCCATTATGCTCTGCTATGCTGAAATAGGTTCACGTATTACAACCAGCGGCGGATCCTATGCTTATGTGGAAGCTGCTTTCGGAAACTTTGCCGGTTTTATAGTTAACTGGTTGTTTTTTTTCGGATGGTCTGTTTTCAGCGATGCCGCATTATTGAATATCATTGCCGATTCCCTGTCGGTAATTTTTCCTGTGTTCTTAAATCCCTGGCTTCGTGGATTTTTCTTTTTTATCGTACTGGGCTTTATAGTATGGCTAAACATACGTGGTGTCAAACAAGGCGTTAATTTTATTAAAGGGGTTACCCTCATAAAATTATTACCGTTGGCAGCCATTATCATTTTTGGTTTCACTTATATAGAACCAGCCAATCTTCAATGGGAACATGTGCCGTCACTGAATGCTTTCGGCAGCACAGCCCTGGTACTCTTCTTTGCCTTTGCTGGATTCGAATCGGCACTCGGCGTAAGTGGCGAAATTAAAAACTCCAAACGTACAGTGCCATTGGGCATTTTACTGGCAGGTTTATTAATATTGATCTTGTACATGTTGTTGCAAACTGTTACACAAGGCGTTTTGGGATCACAAATGGCGGCTGTTAAAGATGCTCCACTGGCTGCCATCGCCGAAAAGATCGTTGGCCCTGTTGGTGGAACTATTTTGTTGCTTACGGCAGCATTTTCGTGTTTTAGTACTGTTAGTGGCGATGTGCTGGCCACTCCCCGTGTACTTTTTGCCGGCGCTAAGGACGGACTGTTTCCAAAATTCCTGGGCAAGGTTCATCCAAAATTCAATACACCACATTTGGCAATCATCAGCTTTGCCACAATGATCTTTATCCTGTCTGTTTCCGGAGGGTTTAAACAATTGGCCGTCTTGGCCAGCGCCGCCATACTGCTTATTTATCTGTCGGTAATTCTGGCCACCGTCAAATTAAGAATGAAAAAAAAGGATGCAGCAGAAAAAACATTTAAAGCCCCGGGCGGTTTGATCATTCCTTTGATTGGAATTGCCGCCATTGTATGGTTGCTTACCAGTTTAAGCAAATGGGAAATTTTGTCAACAATTATTTTTATTGCGGCAATATGTATTATCTATTTTGTGATGAAGAAAATTAAAAAAGAAAAAGTTGATGTAGAAAAAACATCGGAAATATTATAAAAGTAAAGACATGCTATACACAAAAATAAGACGTTTTGCAATTTGTACCTTTTGTACCCTGTTTACCATTGCAGTAAATGCACAATACTATCTGCCTCCTTTCATTGAATGGCATGGAAAAAGTGAATCGCTCATTGCAAATGCAAACAATCCCTGGATAACGCCTTCAGAAAAATCGGGGTTTGTTACCACACCTGATTACAACGAAACCATGAACTGGTTTAAAAAACTCACCGCAACATCGCCGCTACTATCCATGGTTACAATTGGCAAAAGTGTGGAAGGCCGTGATATATTTATGATCATCGCTTCCGCCGAAAAAAACTTTTCATCCGCAGCATTAAAAAATTCCACCAACCCACTGTTGCTTGTCCAGGCGGGTATTCATTCCGGTGAGATAGATGGCAAGGATGCCGGCATGATGTTGTTGCGTGATATTGCTTTCGGCAATAAAAAGTCTTTATTAGATAAAGTGAACTTCCTGTTCATTCCAATTTTGAGTGTAGATGCACATGAACGTTCTTCGGCGTACAACCGACCCAACCAGCGTGGCCCGCAAAACCAGGGCTGGAGAACCAATGCACAAAACCTGAACCTCAACAGGGATTATGCAAAACTGGATACCAAAGAAGTGCGGGCAGTGGTGCAGGTAATGAATGAATACGATCCTACCATGTACATGGATATTCATGTTACTGACGGTGCCGATTACCAGTACGATATCACTTTTGGAGGCATTGGCATACAGGGCAATTCGCCGGGTATTGCCCACTGGCTGGAAGAAACTTACAAGCCTGCAGCCGATAAAGACTTAACGGCAAACGGCCATATTCCCGGGCAATTATTATTTGCATTGAATGATGTGGACTTTTCAAAGGGAAACGTAGTAATGGCAGGCGGACCAAGATTTTCGGATAGTTATGGAAACCTCCGCCACATACCTTCCCTACTGGTGGAAAATCATTCTTTAAAACCATTCAAGCAAAGGGTATTGGGCACTTACGTTTTACTGGAAAGTACGCTTAAACTTTTAGCAACACAAGGACAGACGCTTAAAAAAATTACACAGGCAGACAAAGCCATCAGGTCTGCAAAATTTCCCATTGCCTGGAAAGTTCCACAGATGAAAAATGCGGTAAACTTTGATAAAGTATCGGAACTGCAAAATACAGATACGCCGTCTCCCTTACCCGACAGTCTTCATTTCTTAGGCATGGCATCAAACATGGTTAAATCGCCGGTAACAAATACTGATTATGTAGAATGGCTGGGCAAAACGGTTACCAGCACAATCGTTAATTATAAAGCAACCGAACCTACCGATTTTATTACCCGCCCGAAAGGGTACTGGATCCCTGCTTCCTGCGATGTAGTCATTGAACGATTAAAATTACATGGCATTAAAATGAACATCATCAGTCAAGCACGAGATGTAACCGTTGAGATGTATAGAATGGAAAATGTAAAATTTGAAAACGATGGTCACCAGACACTTCCTTTTGAAGGCCATATGCAGGTAAGTGGGACAACAAAAAGTGAGATCCGTAAACAATTATTCCCTGTAGGTTCTGCGTATATTTCAACAGACCAGCCACTAGGTGACCTTGCCATTACATTGCTGGAACCAATATCCAAAGATTCTTATTTCAGTTGGGGATTTTTTCATTCCATTTTTCAACGTACAGAATACATTGAAGCCTATGTAATGGAGCCCATGGCAAAAAAGATGCTGGAAGAATCACCGGCATTGCAAAAAGAATTTGAAGAAAAGAAAGCGGCTGACCAATCTTTTGCCAATAATAAAAATGCCATACTCACCTGGTTTTACAGCAAGACAAAATTTTATGACGAGCGGTATTTGTTATACCCGGTTGGAAGAGAATTATAAATGAAAAATAATAATGAAAAAAATATCACTCTTATTTATTGCTTTTTCAATTTCATCCATGCTGATAGCTCAGCAGCCGTTAACAGCAAATCATCAGGAGGTACAACAAACGGTTATAAAAATGTTTGATGCATTATCTAACAGGGATTCTGTAAGCTTGAAATTATACTGCGCTGGTGATATTACATTATATGAATATGGTCAGATATGGAACATGGATACACTGATCAATAAGGCAATCAGGTTAAATACTGCAACAGATTTTAAACGGATAAATACCATTGATTTTATAAACACAACAATAAGTAATGAAGTTGCCTGGGCGACTTATTATAACCAGGCAGATATAATCAGGAATGGAAAACAAACAGCTGTAAAATGGTTGGAAACCGTTGTTTTAGAAAAGGAAGAAAATAAATGGAAAATTAAATTACTGCACTCAACACTTATTAAATAGTTACTAAAAGCATAAAAAATAAACAACATGAAAAAAATATCTTTCCTCTTCATCGCTGTTCTCTATATTGGTTTGTTACAGGCACAGGATAATTCCGGTTTGAACCTTTCTATCAATCATATTGCCCTTTCGATTAAAGACGTAGACCGCTCCGCAGAATTTTACAAAACAGTATTGTTAATGCCAGAGATAACCAACCGTACCAAAATAGAAGGCATCCGTTGGGTGGCATTGGCCGATGGCAGAGAACTGCACCTGATCTCCATATTAAAAGAACCGGTGACCATCAACAAAGCTGTACACCTGGGCCTGACGACGAATGATTTTAATGCTGTTTTAAATCGGCTAACCGATCTGAATATTCCTTATTCCGATTGGCCCGGCAAGCCAAATACACTTACCAACAGGGCCGACGGCATCAAGCAACTCTATTTCCAGGACCCGGATGGTTACTGGATTGAAGTGAACAGTGTGAATGATGCCGTTTCTTCTGTTGAACAAATAAAAAATGAAGTATGGCAACTGGAAGAGAACTATTGGAATTATGTAAAAGCAAATGATCTTAAATCCTATCTCACTTTATGGGACGAAAATTTTATCGGCTATCCTTCTACCAATATTATTGGCAATAAAGCACATATCACCGACTGGATCGCAGATATGTACAAAAACAATACCGGCATGACCTTTAATTATGAACTAACCCGTAAAGCCGAAAATGTTTTTGGGGATATTGTAATGGTATTTTATGATGCCACACAAATATGGACTAATGATAAAAACGAAGTGAAAAAGAACACCTACAAACTCACCCATACCTGGAGAAAGACAAACAAAGGCTGGCTGATCATCGGCGGCATGGGCGCAAATAAATAATTTTTAAAATAACTCCCTAAATAAATTAATTATATGAAATATTATATTGCTATTCTTACCGTATTACTGCCGCTTTTTACAGTTGCCCAGCACAACCACAAGGCAGATGATGCCACCAAAAGCAATCACAATCACCTGGCACATATGCAGGCTTCCAGAGCAGAAAATTTTTACATACACAATTTACCAGCACCTAAACTGATGACCGGTGTTGGTAATTCAAAGATGAAAATTGAAACCAAATCAGAAAAAACACAGGCCTATTTTAACCAGGGAATTTCGCTGCTGCACGACTTCTGGGATTTTGAAGCATACCGTGCATTTAAAGAAGCCATACGCAACGACTCCACCGCCATCATGCCTTACTGGGGGTTGTTACAAACGCCCGGCCCAGACGAAGACAGTGTGTACAAAAGCAATAAAGAAATGGCCATCAGGCAAATAAAAAAATTAATCGGCATCGCTAATGAACATGAAAAACTATATGCTGAAACTGCTTTATTAAGCGATTCACTCAAAGAAAAATCCTATCCCGAAATTCATAAAAAGTATGAACTCATTATACATAAATTTCCCGACGACATTGACGCCAAATTATTTTTAGCGCTTAATAAAATGAGTGGTTTTGATACAGACATGAAGCCAATGGAAGGCCAGATGTACAGTGAGTTTTTATTAAAAGATGTACAAAGAGCCGATCCAGACAATCATGCATTTCATCATTACTGGATACACCTGATGGAGCATTGCTGTCCCGAAAAGGCCATCGCCAGTGCCGATATATTAACTTCGCTTGCTCCTGCATCGGGCCATATCGTTCACATGCCCGGCCATATTTACAACCGGGTGGGTAACTACAAAAAAGCATACGATGCATTTGTGGCGGCTGTAAAAACAGATTCGGCTTATATGAAAAATGAAGGTATAGAAGAAGTGGATAACTGGAACTATATCCATAACATCAATTACCTCATCAACAACTGTGTACATGATGGCAGGCATAGTGAGGCATTGTATTATTCCGAAAGATTAAAGAATATGCCGGTAAATAAACACCGCAAAAAAATATATGATGGCACTTTTTTTAACCAGGGGCTGATGGCGCCGGCTAAAATGGAAATGGCATTTGGCAACTGGGAACAGGCTGCTGAACAGTTTGAACTGGTGGTTGACAAGGATACTGTTTTTAGTTATCCCAATATGGAATTTAAAAATGCACTTACTTTTTTTGTAAAGGGTATGGATGCACTTGCTAAAAATAATTTGTCTGAAGCATTGAAATTTTCAAATAGCTTAGATGCCCTGCTGTGGCGTAATGCAAAACAAACCGGTAAAGACAGTACACTGAATGAATGGTACCAAAACACAGTTAATACGGCAAGCCTGGAATTACAGGGTTGCATTGCAAGCTACCAGGGCAATTACGAGCATGCGATAAAACTGCTGGAAAAGGCAAATAAAAATGAAATGGACCTGGGTTATGGCGAGCCGCCTTTGTATGCCCGGCCTGTTGCAGTAAGTATGGCCGATGCCCAGATAAAAGCTGGAAAATATGATACTGCTGTTGAAATTTATCAATCTCTTTTAAAAAGATTCCCGAAGAGTGCATATGTGTATAATGGATTAAGAAATGTGTATGCGAAAAAAGGGGATGCTGATAAAGTAAAAGAATATACCAATCTGTTAAAACAAGCAGTTCAATATGCCGATGCCGGTATCTATTAAACTTTTAAGGTAAAAGCTATTGTTGTATACAATGAAAAAAAATAAAAAGATACCCGCAAAGCAACCAACAGAAAATATCCATGCTGTTGAGCAAGGCGAAATACCAACTTCAGACAAGACAGAAATTATTGAAATAGAAAATATAGAAACTGACATGGAAGTACACCACCACAGCCACTCCGGCCACGGAAAGAAAAACTGGAAATCTTATTTCTGGGAGTTTTTAATGTTGTTCTTAGCAGTGTTCTGCGGCTTTCTGGCAGAATATCAACTGGAACATAAGATTGAAAGAGACCGGGAAAAACAGTTTATTAATTCGCTGGTAGCCGATTTGAAGGATGATGAAAAATCCCTTACAGCTATGATGGAATCGGAACAATTTGGTCTTGCAAGCATTGATACCTTAATGAACTTATTGAATAACCCTGCGTTGGCAAAACAACATGGCGACCAGTTATATTTTGTGGCAAGGATGGGACCAAGATATATTCCCTTTGCAAACAACAGCAGAACTTTTGACCAGCTAAAATTTTCCGGTGGGTTCCGGTTGATCAGGAATACCGAAGCCTCCAATAAAATTATGGAGTATTATAATAAATTACCTGTTATACATCTTATGGAAGATAATTATAACCACGAGTTTGATAACTATAAACGGACTGCTGCAAAAATTCTTGACCCGGGTATTTTAAGACGGCAGGAAGGTAATAGTGGTGAAATCCTAAGAAGCAATGATAACCCGGTGCTCAGAACATATGACGCTGAAATGCTGAAAGAATTAAGTTTTCATTCGTTGCAGATGAATGGATCAAGGCGATCAAAATTAGCCCTTCTCGAAAATTTAAAAAAAGAAGGTATTGAACTGATTGATTTTTTAAACAAAAAATATCATCTTGATCAATAACATCATTTTACCAAAACTATTATCATGCAACCATCACTTACAACCAAAACAAAACGCATCGAATCCATCGATATTCTTCGTGGCATCGCCATGGTGATAATGGCCCTGGATCATGTTCGTGATTATGTGCACCTTACCGCCAATACAGATGACCCGTTGAATTTTGCAACCACAACTCCTTTTTTATATTTCACCAGATGGATAACCCATTTCTGTGCACCTACTTTTGTTTTCCTGTCGGGCACTTCCATTTACCTGCAGAGCTTGCGTAAAACAAAAAAAGAACTGAGCGCATTTTTAATCACAAGAGGATTGTGGCTGATCTTTGTAGAAATAGCGATTATTTCATTAGCCTGGACATTTAACCCCCAATACAATTTTATTCCCCTGCAAGTGATCTGGGCAATAGGTATCTGCATGCTGATACTGGGATTATTGATCAGATTGCCTTTCAATTTAATTTTAGTGCTTGGTCTCATCATTGTCTTTGGTCATAACTTGTTGGATATACCCGAATCGGCACCCGGTTTTGTTGCCGGTTTCTGGTGGGATCTATTGCATCATGGATATTTTACGCCAATTGAATTTGCCCCAACACATAATTTCATCATTGTTTATCCATTTCTTCCCTGGCTTGGGTTGATGATGCTGGGTTATTGCACAGGCATCTTTTTTACAGCGAAATATTCCGAAGTACAGCGAAGAAAAATATTTATTCGCATTGGAATATCGCTCATTGCAATTTTTGTTGTGTTACGATTCATCAATATTTATGGCGATCCACATCCCTGGACAACACAAAAAGACGGCTTATTCTCTTTCCTTTCATTCATGAATGTACATAAATACCCGCCTTCACTTTTATTCATGTGCATCATCATCGGGCCCGGATTTTTATTGCTGGCATTTTTGGAAAAAATTAAAAACAGATTTACAAATGTGATGCAGATCTATGGCAGGGTGGCATTCTTCTATTATATCCTTCACTTGTATTTGATTCATTTCATTGCAACCATTTTCTTTTTTGCAAGAGGCCATTCCTTCAGTGAATCCGGCAATAATGGCAATTTACCTTTTCAATTTGTTATGCCCGGCGAAGGGTATGGATTGGGAATTGTTTACCTGGTTTGGCTGATTGTAATTCTTGCTTTATACCCAGTATGCAATTGGTACAATAATTATAAAACCAATCACAAAGAAAAGTGGTGGCTGAGTTATTTATAAAATGGTAAAAAATAAATTATGAAAAAGAAACACCTGGTATTGATAATGACAACGCTGCTTTTTACAAATGCAGTTTTTCCACAAAAACCTCGAGCCCGGGAAATCGGAATTCCTTTTGACGGAACACCCGGAAAATTCAATGCCATCACAGATGTGAAAGGTGTGGAAGTGGGTTACAGCACCATCATCTCCGGCACCGGAAAAAATATACGTGGCAAGGGTCCCGTGAGAACCGGCGTTACTGCTATTTTACCAAGAGGAAGAAATAATAATCCTGTTTATGCAAATTGGTATTCCTTAAATGGGAATGGAGAAATGACGGGAACTACCTGGTTAACAGAATCCGGGTTCCTGGAAGGCCCGGTGATGATCACCAATACAAATAGTGTTGGTACAGTAAGAGATGCTGTGTTGAAATGGTATGTAAAAACAGGTTGGTACAAAGAAGATTTCTGGTACACTTATCCTTTGGTGGCCGAAACATACGATGGTTTCTTAAATGATATTTATGGTTTTCATGTAAAAGAAAGCAATGCTTTTGAAGCGTTGGATAACGCAAAGAGTGGATATATTCAAGAAGGAAACGTAGGAGGTGGCACAGGTATGATGTGCCTGGGATTTAAAGGCGGATCGGGCAGTTCATCAAGAGTATTTAAAATAAAAGACTCAACTTATACATTGGGCGTTTTTGTACAATCCAATTTCGGAAGAAAAAGAAACCTTACCATCGCCGGTGTACCAGTTGGCAAAGAATTAATTGATACATTGAATTATGAATTTAAAGCGCCCCCATCATACCAGCAGGGCGATGGTTCTATCATCGTAGTGGTAGCCACTGATGCTCCTGTATTGCCCCACCAGTTAAAAAGAATTGTGCAGCGGGTATCGTTGGGCGTTGGGCAGGTAGGCGGACAAGGAACCAATGGTTCCGGTGATATTTTTATTGCTTTCTCTACCGCAAATTCAACGGCTTTTCAACGGGCTGATTTTACAAAAGTTGATGTATTGCCCAATGACGAAATAAACCCTTTATTTGAAGCCACTATACAGGCAACAGAAGAAGCCATCATCAACGCTATGGTAGCAGCTGAAACCATAGAAGGCATCAACGGCAATAAAGCTTATGAACTTCCACATATACTGGTGATAGATGTTTTGAAAAAATATAACCGGATAAAATAACTTATTCATTAATGAAAAAAACAATTTCCCTTATTTGTTTTGTTGTATGCATGCAAACATCCTTTGCACAAAACAACTATGTCGACAGTTTAAAAACGGTACTTTCCGTTACCAGTAAACCAATTGACCGGTTTACTATTCTTATTGCCATATCAAATACGGCCTTTAATGGAGGCGACACCGATTCGGCTACTTGTACTGCACTTTTACAGATTGCACAACAACTTAAAAATGATTCGTTGCTGGCGATCAGTTATAATATAATCGGCCAGTATATTTCAAGGGTAAAAGGTGATAATGCCACCGGACTTGACTATTTTTTCAAAGCCATTCCTTTAGCAGAAAATGCACATGATAAACGCCGGCTAAGCTCGATCTACTTTGATATGGCCATTGTTTATTCAAATCTTCAGAATAATGAGGAATTCGGAAAATATATCCGCAAGGGCGGTGAAAATTTGCCCGATAGGTCTCATCCAATGTATGATTTTATGCTGGTACAATATCAGCGTGGCATGGCTACTTACTTTGTGGTGAATCATCAACCAGACTCTGCGCTGGTTTATGCACAAGCACTTACCACTACCAGCCAGCGCATCAACAGTCAGCTCTATATCTTTAATTCCTATTTTTTAAATGGAGCAGTGCAGGATCAACTGGGCGATAAAGAAATGGCAGCGCTATATTTTAAAAAAGCGGTTGCTCAATCAGATTTAGTAAAAAGTGCTTATTCCCAATTACGGTTTGCAAGCATATACATACCCTTTTTACTTGCAAACAAAAAATTTGCAGAAGCAAAGGAACAGTCCATGCAGTTATTAAATGGCTTTGCGTCCGACAATAATGATTTCAAACTGAAAGGTGCCGGTTTTATGCGGATGGTTTTCGATTCACTACGGCAACCAGACAGTGCCTATTATTACGCAAAAAAGGAAATACAACTTAACCAGGTAATTTTTAACCAGAATAACATTAATAAAATACAAGGACTGGCTTTTAATGAGCAAATCAGAACAATAGAAGAAGAAGCCAGACAACAGAAGGAAGAAGAACAGCGTAAGCAAAATATTCAATTTGCTTTAATTGGTTTAGGCATCATTACATTTGTCATTTTATTTTTATTGCTTAGCCGCAGCATTATTACCAATACAAAGCTCATTGAGTTTTTGGGGGTGATTGCCCTGTTGATCGTATTTGAATTCCTCAATTTATTGCTGCATCCGTTTTTGGAAAAGATAACAAACCATTCTCCTGTGATCATGCTGCTGGCCTTGGTTTGTATTGCAGCATTGCTGGTGCCTTTACATCACCGGGTAGAAAAATGGGCAACAGCCAAACTGATTGAAAAGAATAAACAGATCAGGCTGGCAGCAGCGAAGAAAACAATTGAGCAACTGGAAAAGAATGAAGAGTAAATTTTTAATTAACCGCCGGCAGGGTTGTTAGCCGTTGCCGGGGTTTTATTAAATAAAAAGTTTAAAATAAGAAAGCCGGAAAAAATTCCGGCTTTCTTACAATATTATTTTCCTATCACTATTTAGATCCAAGGTCTTTTCGCATCACCATCATCTCACCATACGAACTATCTACATTTTTACTCACATCATCCATAAAATCATCAAATTCAGCATCACCACCCAGACTATCCTTGAAAGACTTGGCCGGTTTTTCTCCTTTTTCTTTCCATCCGTTTTTATGCCTGGTAACCAAAACATATTGACTTTTACCCGATGACTCCATGGTATATACAGCAACAGAACGGTTATTATTTACCCAGCTTGCTTTTGCTCTTTTAATAATATTACCCACTGCACTCATTTTGCCTTCTTTTGGAAAAACATGAAACAGGGATACTTTTTCAACAAAATCACCGACAGCTATTGTACTCATTTCCTTATTAAATTCAGCATACCCAACGCCTGTACTCCGCTCTACAAAAGGCATCACTTTTGTGTTCCAGTCGAGGTCGTGTTCTGCAGTTGGCTTGCGGTTATCAATATCTTCCCAGCTGAATGGCCCCATGGTAATATGGTATGCACCCGCATCGGGCCCGCTGATCACTTCAAAAACGATTGCTTTCCAATCACCGGTATGGAATTTCTGGTGATGGTTAGCCAAAGCTTTTTCAAATTCAACAATCTTATCATTCTCCAGAAACAGTCGTGCAGAAAAGACAATATTTTTTTCCTGCCCGATTGCCATTAACGGCAATAGAAATAATAACAATAATAATTTTTTCATTTTAGTTTGTTTTAAGGTGAATAATGACAGTGTTTTTAATGTTGACGCTTTAATGTAGTTTGCAGAGTATGTGTAATAAAAAGCTTTGTGCTAAAAATTTTGTAAGATTCCAATCCGAAATGAGGAGAACTCATAGAATAGGAACTGACCATTAATAAAATCCCGCGACTTCATTAATTTGACAGCCTGGAAAAAAATTATTTATTAATCCAGTCAATATGGGGTTTCAAAGCGCAGAAACAAAATCTGAACAGAAAACATTAAAAAAATACGATCGTATTTATGTAATGCAATATATATAAATTAAACTACAATTCAAATACAAAAGGATAATATTTTAAACCAACTTTTTTTCAAACATTATTGGAGCAAATAATTTTAAATAAAAAACCAAACGGATAAATCAAAGATTCGTTCACTTCACCTCCTGCATATCCACCAGTTTTTTATAAAATCCGTTTTGGTTCATCAGGCTATCGTGGGTTCCTCTTTCCACGATCTCTCCTTTTTGTAAAACGATGATCTCGTCTGCATGCCGGATCGTACTGAGG
Organism: Ferruginibacter sp.; assembly: GCA_037969135.1. Classification (GTDB taxonomy): domain Bacteria; phylum Bacteroidota; class Bacteroidia; order Chitinophagales; family Chitinophagaceae; genus Ferruginibacter. The sequence goes on along the minus strand of JBBKWV010000092.1, from coordinate 22,659 downwards.
CGATGTGCAATTACGATAGAAGTTCGGTTGCTCATCAAATTATAAATGGCATCCTGCACCAATCTTTCACTTTCAGTATCCAATGAGGAAGTGGCTTCATCCAATATCAATATCGGTGGGTTTTTTAATACAGCCCTTGCAATGGTCATCCGCTGACGCTCACCACCACTCAGTTTCAGGCCACGGTCGCCGATATTGGTATCATATCCTTCGTCCTTTGTATTAATGAAGCTGGCCGCATTTGCAATGGTAGCCGCATGGATGATCTCTTCTTTGGATGCATCATCCTTTGCCAGGGAAATGTTATTGGCAATACTGTCATTGAACAAAATGGCTTCCTGCGTTACAATGCCCATCTGGTTTCTTACAGAATGCAGGGTATAGTTTTTGATATTCACCCCATCGATCAAAACCTCGCCTTCGCCGGCATCGATAAACCTTGGTATCAGGTCGGCCAGGGTACTTTTTCCGGCGCCGCTGCTGCCAACCAATGCTATCATCTGCCCTTTACCGATAGTAAGGTTGATATTTTTCAGGATCATCTTATCCTCGTATCCAAAACTTACATTGCGCAATTCTATCGAATCTGAAAAAGAGCTTAACACCTGCGCATCCGGTAATTCCTTAATGCCAACATTCTCATTGATCAGGTTTTCGATCCGTTCAATACTGGCCGCTCCTTTTTGAATATTATAAGACGCAGTTGACAAAGATTTTAACGGCTGTATCAGCTGGGTAAATATGGCGATATACGCAAGAAAATCACCTGCATTTAAAGTAAAGGAAGGATCCCCGCTCAATACCAGCCTGCCGCCATACCAAAGGATACACAGCACGGCCGTAACACCCAAAGCTTCAGATACAGGAGAAGCCATATCTCTTCTCCTGTTGGCTTTGTTCTTTAAATGATACATCGCCTCATTCTGCTCCTCAAATTTCTTTTGGATCTTTTTTTCTGCATTAAAAGCTTTGATGATCCGGATACCACCCAGTGTTTCTTCAATGGTGGAAAACAAAACACCAAACTGCTGTAATACACTTTTATTTTCTTTTTTCAATGAACGTCCGATCCTGCCTAAAATAAATCCGGCAATGGGTAAAAATATCACCAGGAATAATGTCAGCTGCGGACTGAGGATCACCATGTACACAAAAAATAAAATGATCGTGATCGGTTCCCGGAATATGCTTTCCAGCACACTTACTGTTGACCCTTCCACATCTGCCAGATCATTCGATAATTTACTCATGATATCTCCCTTGCGCTGTTCACTGAAATATCCAATGGGTAACTGGAGGATCTTTGAATACATACTGCTTCGCATATCATTTAATATCCGGTTGCGTATTGGATTTAAAAAATACATGCTCAGGTATGCAAAGAGGTTTTTTAATAAGATGGCTGTAAATACCACCCCACAGATCAGCATCAGTGCCTTGATATTCCCGCCCGGTTCATTGATCAGTACATATAACCATTCCTTAAAATAATTCACCGGGTTTATGCCGTTAAAAAAACCTGTACTGCTGATTGCTTTAAATGCATCACCCTGTTTAAAAATGAGCATTAAAAAAGGACTGAGTAAACCCAATGATAAAACACTGAAAATCGCCGACAGGATATTAAATCCAAAATAACTGATGATCAGCCGGGGATATTTTTTTATGTATTTGAAAATAGTACTTAAACTCTTCATGCAGATTGTAAATATAAAAGCTGATAAAACCCTGCAAAGTAAGTAATTTTACAGCTATTAAAGTGTAAACATATGTTAGAAGGCAAAAGACAAAAACAAGTTGCTTCGGTGCTCGAAAAGGATCTGAACGAAATTTTTCAACGGCTTGGACTTGCCATGATGGATGGTGGAATGATATCTATATCCTCGGTAAAGATCACACCAGACCTCTTTGATGCAAGGGTTTACCTGAGTTTTTTTAAAGTTGGCGACCCGGTTAAAGCATTAAAAACCATCGAAGACAGAAGCTGGGAAATTAAAAGAGAACTAACAGCAAGAGTGAGACACCAATTACGCAGCATGCCACAACTCAGTTTTTTTATTGATGATACATTGGAATATGTTGATAAAATGGAACAGCTTTTTAAAGACATAAAAACTTCCGACGAAAAAAATAAAAAAAATCCATAAAATAAATAATGTACCTACTTTTTGCATGGCGTTATTTTAAGGGTAAAAAATCTGCCAACGCCATCAACATCATTTCGTGGGTAACTACCGGTGTGATTGCTTTTGCAACCTGTTGCCAGATCCTGGTATTGAGTGTTTTTAACGGGTTTGAAGACCTGGTAAAATCGCTCTATTCTTCCTTTTATCCCGACCTGAAAATTATTCCGGAAAATGGTAAAACATTTTTTCTTACTTCCACCCAGCTTGCAGAAATAAAATTACAACCGGGAGTTCAGCAATACGCTTTGATAGCGGAAGAAAAAGCAATGCTTAAATTGAAAGATGACGAAGCACAGGCCGTTGTATCCATAAAAGGAGTAGATGAAAATTTTGCAGCTGTGAGTGGGGTTGCCAATAACCTCATCAAAGGAAAATACAATACAGGCAGTATTGATGACCCGAAGATCATTGTAGGTGCGGGTATACAGAATGCTACAGGCATCATGCTGAATGATGCTTTTGCTCCCGAACAATTGACAGTGATATTGCCCAGGAAAAATGTGGTAAGCAATGATCCTTTTCAATCATTGAGTGAAGGGAATGTTACTGTTTCTTCCATTTTTGCCATTCAACAGGATTTTGATAATAAATACGCCATTACCAACATAGGATTTATTAAAAGACAAATGGGGTTAACCACTGATGAATATTCTGCTGCAGAAATAAAATTAAAATGGGATGCTGATGCAAAAAAAAGCCAGCTCGCTTTACAAAACCTGCTTGGTAAAAAATTTAAAGTTCAAAGTAAATACCAGCAAAACAGTAACCTGTACAATACAATGAAACTGGAAAAATGGGCGATCTATGCAGTGCTCACGCTCATCCTGATCATTGCCGCTTTTAATATGGTGAGTGCCCTTACCATGCTGGTGCTGGAAAAAAAACAAGACATCGCCATTTTACAGAGCATGGGAACTACCACAGCGCAAATAAAAAAAATATTCCTCACCGAAGGATTGTTCCTTGCAGGAATTGGTGCAGGGATTGGCATATTTCTGGCAACCCTTATTTGTTTGTTACAGATAAAATATAAAATTATTAAACTGCAGGGAGGCACTTTTCTGATAGACTATTTTCCGGTAAAATTGATAGCAACAGATTTCCTACTGGTGGCAGGCACCTCCATTGCTATTGCCCTTTTTGCTTCCTGGTTTCCGGCAGTTAAGGCTTCAAAGCAACCCTTAGAACTGAGATAGCTTATTTTAAGACAGTTGAATCGGGATCTGAGAAACTGCTTTTTAAATATCCAGATCGTATAATTTTTAATATCAATAATCACCCAGGGTTTCCGGTAATTGATCCAGGGCTTTTTTTAATTGTTCGTCATTGGGTGCAATACCATGCCATTCGTGGCTACCTTCCATAAAATCAACCCCTTTACCCATAATTGTTTTCATTAATATTACAACCGGTTTGCCTTTTCCCAATAAAGTTTTTGCTTTTTCCAATCCGGCTACCACTGCATCCATATCATTGCCCTCCATTTCCATTACCTGCCAGTTAAATGCTTCAAATTTTGCACGAAGATTATCCAAACCCATTACTTCTTTTGTTGGACCATCAATTTGCTGGCCATTCCAATCGATTGTTGCAATTAAATTATCCATTTTCTTATGCGCAGCAAACATGATCGCTTCCCAGTTTTGTCCTTCATCCAATTCTCCATCACCATGCAGCGAATAAACTATACTGTTATCATTATTCAACTTTTTTGTATATGCAGCTCCAATCGCCACACTCATTCCCTGTCCAAGTGATCCGCTTGCAACCCTTACTCCCGGTAAGTCTTCATGGGTTGTTGGGTGTCCCTGGAGACGGCTGTTTATTTTGCGGAAAGTAGAAAGTTCCTGAACAGGGAAATAACCGCTTCTGGCAAGTGTACTGTAAAAAACCGGAGAGATATGTCCGTTACTTAAAAAGAAAAGGTCTTCTCCAATACCATCCATTGTAAAATCAGGATTGTGCTTCATCACTTTAAAATAGAGTGCAGTAAAATACTCCGTACAGCCCAATGAACCACCGGGATGTCCGCTTTGCACTGCATGTACCATTCTTACTATATCTCTTCTGATTTGAGATGCGATCTCTTGAAGCTTATTCATCCTTGTTTAATATTTTGGTAACCGTTGTTAAATAATGCTGCAAACCTACTTTAAATCAAACCAGATACAAAGAAAAAACTATTGAATATGCTAAGAATAATAAGTTTCGAATTATGCCGTTATTTAAATGCATATTTGCATAAGGTTCTGCTGCTTTTTAAAAATACCCTTTAAAAGGTAGTTTTAGTGAATTGTTTATTGTTAAATTCGCTCTACAAAACATATTTGATACTTTTGTAAACAGTGTTAGTTTTAAATCAATTGCATGGATAATATATTACTTACCGGGGCATTATCGTTTCTCATAACGTTTTTTGCCATTCCTGTTATTATTCAGGTTGCAAAAGATAAAAAACTTTTTGATGAACCGGATGAAAGAAAAGTGCACAAAGCGGTTATACCAACACTGGGCGGATTGGGCATTTTTGCAGGATTTATCATAGGTACATTGATGGGCGTTCCCATGGGGATCACAACAGAATTACAATATTTTGCTGCTGCAGCCATTGTGATTTTCTTTTTGGGAATGAAAGATGATATTCTCGTATTATCTGCCAGCAAAAAATTTATTGGTCAATTGGTAGCAGCAGGAATTCTCATAAAATTTGCCGGAGTACAAATAACCAATATGCATGGGTTTATGGGGATTTATGAAATCCCCCATTTTGCCAGTATTGCTCTTTCCTTGTTTACCATCATCGTTATAACAAATTCTTTTAATTTAATTGATGGTATTGATGGACTTGCCGGCAGTTTAGGCATTTTAACCACCTTTGTTTTTGGTACTTATTTTTACTTAATTGGCCAGATTGCCTATTCCGTAATGGCATTTGCACTAACGGGAAGCCTGATCAGCTTTTTGATATACAATTTTTCCCCTGCTAAAATTTTTATGGGTGATACCGGTTCCCTGTTACTTGGCCTGATAAATTCAATTCTTGTAATTAAATTCATCAACCTTTCTGCAGCAGCTGATGTTAATTTACCCCTTGCATCCGCTCCGGCAATCGGATTTGCCATTTTAATGATCCCTTTGTTTGACACCCTGCGGGTTTTTGGATTAAGGATCCTAGATCGCAGATCTCCTTTCAGTCCAGACAGGACACATGTGCATCATTTTATGCTTGACATTGGTTTTTCTCATAAAAAGATCACTTTGTCCTGTGTGATCATCAACATACTTTTTATTATAATGGCTTATTTTCTAAGGAACCTCGGCACCACAACTGTGATGGGAATTCTTTTAATGACCGGTTTTTCATTCATTGGCCTTATATATTATATGCGACAGAAAAACAAACCTGTTTCTGTTGATGAGATCGTTGAAAATGAAATGAGAAAGTCTCATAAGATATTATCCCTTACTCCGGAAACGGTAGAGTTGGATTAACTTTTTTTCCTTCCGGTTATTTTTTCCTTTTGTTAAACTTAAAAACCTGCTGCATATAATAGTAGTTTTCTATAGCTTTGCAGCCAACACAATTTATTATGTCAGAAGAATTAAATAAAATATTAGCTGATACAGATGCTGCAATGATTAAAGCCATTAATCATCTTGAATCTGAATTGGTAAAGATCCGTGCAGGCAAAGCCAGTCCGAATATGCTCGATGGTATCGTGGCAGATTATTATGGTAACCCGACAGCTATAAGCCAGGTTGCCAATATATCAGCTTTGGATGCCCGCACCATAACTGTTCAGCCTTGGGAAAAAAATATGCTACAACCTATTGAAAGAGCTATCATTGCTGCCAACATAGGTATCAATCCACAAAACGATGGCAACGTGATCCGCCTGTTTCTGCCTCCGCTTACAGAAGAAAGAAGAAAAGAACTTGTGAAAAAATGCAATGCTGAAGGAGAAAATGCCCGCGTCTCTATCCGCAATATCCGCAGAGACAGTATTGAGCATATTAAAAAATTACAAAAAGAAGGCCTCAGCGAAGATGAATGTAAAGACGCAGAAAATGAAGCCCAGGAATTGACCAATAAATTTATCAGCCTCATTGAAAAACACCTTGAAGCAAAAGAAAAAGAAATAATGGTTGTATAAAAACAGCAGAATTTAAATCATATAATAAGCCAGTTTTAATTTAAGACTGGCTTATTCTTTTTTAATAACAAGCAAAACAAGTTTCTATACCTACTTTTTTAACATCAATAAAAAATAAAAACCGACATTCCAATAAATGAATAATCCCCTAATTTTAAATATGCAAATATTTCCTGTAACAGATCCATCCGGTAACGAACTTTTTCTGAAAGTTCCACTGGCTATTTATACAAATGATCCCAACTGGATAAGGCCGCTGGATAAAGACATCAATGAAATTTTTGATGAAAAGAAAAATAAAGCCTTTCGTTTCGGTACAGTCATACGCTGGATATTGAAAGATGAAGACGGTCAATTAATCGGCCGTATTGCCGCATTTGTAAACAAAAAATATAAGAACAAAGCAGATGATGTCCCGGTTGGCGGGATTGGTTTTTTTGAATGCATCCATAACCAGGATGCAGCCGATCTTTTATTCGACAATGCCCGGCACTGGCTCATTCAGCAAGGCATGGAGGCTATGGATGGTCCAATAAATTTTGGTGAACGGGATCGCTGGTGGGGATTGATAACCCAGGGTTATTTTGAGCCACTCTATTGTATGAATTACAATCCTCCTTATTATGTAACGCTATTTGAGAACTATGGATTTAAACCTTTTTATAATCAGATATGTTTTGGGTTGGATGCTCAGAAAAGGCTGGCACAAAAGATCATTGACCGCCATAAAATACATGATGCAAATCCCGAAATAGGTTTTGATACCATCAAAAAGAACAATCTTGCAAAATATGCCATCGATTTTGTTGAAGTGTATAATAAAGCCTGGGCCGGTCATGGCGGATTAAAACAACTTACCAAGGAACAGGTTTTACTCATGTTTAAAAAGATGAAACCGGTAATGGATGAGAGTATTGTTTATTTTGCTTATCATAAAGGAGTTGCTATAGCCATGTTTGTAAATCTCCCGGACATTAACCAGTACTTCAAACATTTTAATGGAAAATTTGGTCTGCTTCAAAAACTCGAATTTCTGTGGAGGCAAAGATTCAATAAAACAAGGAAATTTGTAGGCATGGTGTTTGGCATTGTGCCCGATTGGCAGGGCCAGGGAATAGATGCTTATATCATCGGTGAATGTGCCAAAATTGTTCAGGTACCCCCTTATCATTATACGCAATACGAAATGCAGTGGATCGGAGATTTCAATACCAAAATGATCAATGTAGCCGAAAGTTTTGGCGAAACTTACCGCAGCAGGCAATTAACCACTTTCCGGTACCTGTTTGACCGTACAAAGGAATTTAAGCGGCATCCAATGCTGGCATAATTTTATGCTGAATACTTTATAATTAATAATTTAAATTTGCCTCAATCGGTAATGGTTTAAATCTATTGCTGACCAACTAGTATTATGGATAAATTCATTGTTTCAGCAAGAAAATACCGGCCACAGAATTTCAGCACTGTGATCGGGCAGTCGCATATTACCACCACATTAAAAAATGCGATCAACAACAACCAGCTGGCCCATGCATTTTTATTCTGCGGACCCCGTGGTGTTGGAAAAACTACCTGTGCCCGTATTCTGGCAAAAACCATCAATTGCGAAAACAAAACGAAAGAGGGGGAAGCCTGCAATACCTGCAACAGTTGTGTATCATTCGACAGTGGGATATCATTGAATATTCATGAGTTGGATGCCGCCAGTAATAATTCTGTTGATGATATCAGAACCCTGGTAGAACAGGTACGCTTTGCCCCGCAGGCCGGAAAATACAAAGTATATATTGTGGATGAGGTTCATATGCTCAGCGCCTCCGCTTTCAATGCGTTCCTGAAAACGCTGGAAGAGCCGCCGCCTTATGCCATTTTCATTCTGGCAACTACAGAAAAACACAAGATACTACCGACGATCCTTAGCCGCTGTCAGATATTTGATTTTAAACGCATCACCAACAATGACACGGTTGAACACCTGCAGGAAATTTGTGATAAAGAAAAGATCCAGGCCGAAAAAGCAGCCCTGCACATCATAGCTCAAAAAAGCGAAGGTTGTATGCGGGATGCACTGAGCATACTGGATAAAATTGTGAGTTTTACCAGCGGACATGTTGAGTATTCAAACACGTTGGAACACCTCAATATTCTGGATGAAGATTATTATTTCAAATTACTCGGACACATGCAAGAGCAGCAGCTAGCCGATGCCCTGTTGCTGTTTGATGAAATAAATCAAAAAGGTTTTGAAGGGGATACTTTTCTCGAAGGCTTTGCAGAATTTGTGAGGAACCTGCTGGTAAGTAAAGATCCTAAAGCAGCAATCCTGTTAGAAGTAGCTGATGATTTTAAACAGAAATACCTGCAATACGCACAGCAGATCTCAACCGGCTGGTTAATTGCCGCATTAAATATGCTCAATGAAGCTGTAATCAATTACAAACAAAGCCGCAATAAAAAGCTGCATATCGAAATGCTGATCATCAAACTTAATTTTTTGCAGCAGGCAGTTCAATTGGTTTCAAATGAAGAAGGGGTCAGCAAAAAAAAAACGGCAGATAATACCAAAGCCGTTTCATTCAGAAACCTGCCTTTCATAAAAATAAAAGACAATACGGTTGCGGAAGTAAAGACAAAAAAACCTCCAAAAGAACATACCGCAACCTTAGTGATCCAGGATCACAAACCTGAACAAAAACAAGTTATTGCTTCTACTGTTCAAAAGCAGGAAGAACCCAAAAAACAACCCGGTAAAATGGGTTCCCTGCAAAAGATCAGGGAGCAGGTTAGTATCAATAATCAAAAGAACGGGAATATTGCAAAATCATTGACAGATGAATCATTGGATATAGCCTGGAATGAATTCATAAGTATTCTGGAAGGGAAAAAAAATCATTCGGCAGTCAGCAATTTTAAAATGGCCGAACTGCGTGTAAAAGATGCTGATAATTTTGATATTATCACTCAAAGTAATATGCACCTGAAATTCATTGAGTCAGAAAGGTCTGATCTGATCGATTTTATGCAACGATCATTTAATAACCGGTTACTTAAATACCAATTACTACTGGAAGAAATCACAAACGATGTTGATCCTGTTGATAAACCCCTTAATACAAAACAACAGTTTCAGATCCTTTCCGAAGAATATCCTTTGATAAAAGAACTTAAAGACAGGCTTAAACTGGAATTGGATTATTAAGATAACCTGTTTTGTTTTTGCATATTTGCCCTGCAAAATGGTTAATATCAGGGTTTACAGACATTGAATCTTCCGAAGGAAAAAATACTGCTTCAAAAACTGGGGATACTTTTCCTGTTTTTGCATTAATTTCGGGCATCCGCAATAATAAATAAAGAAAAACATAATTATGGCTGAAGTGATACGCATGCCGCTATTGAGCGATACGATGACCGAAGGAAAAATAGTGACATGGAATAAAAAAGTGGGTGATAAAGTTAAAGCAGATGATGTTTTGGCAGATGTGGAAACGGATAAAGCTACCATGGAAGTAAATGGATATGTAGACGGAACCCTGCTGTATATTGGAGTTCCCGCAGGACAAGCTGCAAAAATAAACCAGATAATCGCCATTATCGGAAAAGAAGGTGAAGATTATACATCATTATTAAACGACGAGCCGGATATAGAAACAGCGACTACGGAAAATAATGCTGTATCTGGTGAAAAAAATAATAAAATAGAAAACAAAACCATGCCTTCAGAAAAAATAAGTTTACCCGACGGTGCAAAAGAAATACGCATGCCCTTACTAAGTGATACCATGACGGAAGGCAAGATCGTTTCCTGGAATAAAAAAATTGGCGACAAGGTAAAAGCAGACGATGTTTTGGCAGATGTTGAAACAGACAAAGCAACTATGGAAGTTGTTGGATATGAAGAAGGCACTCTTTTATATATTGGTGTGGAAGCTGGCAAAGCTGCTCAAATAAATGAGATCATTGCCATCGTGGGTAAGCCGGGTACAGATGTGAGTGCGTATGTTGCAGCAGAGAAATCAGGAGCAAATGCGTCTACACCTGCAGCCGCTGCAAGTCCTGCAGTAACTGATGCAGCACCTGCTTCCGTTCCAGTGGAAACAGGTGTTTCGGATAATGGCAGTAATAGCAATGAAAGAATTAAAGCTTCTCCCCTTGCAAAAAAACTGGCAGCCGATAAAGGAATCGACATTGCAAAAATTAACGGCAGCGGAGATGGCGGCCGGGTTACAAAAAAAGATGTGGATGAGTATAAAACGGGAGCAACGACAGCCAGCCCCGCTGCGGTATCAACGGAAAAACAGGCAGCCGTTTATAGCCCGGTATTCACCGCAACAGGTGAAGAAGGTCATACCGATATACCGCTGACACAAATGCGGAAAATAATTGCCCGCAGATTATCAGAAAGTAAATTCAGTGCACCGCATTTTTACCTGAGTATGGAAATTAACATGGACAATGCCATCACTGCACGCATTGCCATGAATGAACTAAGCCCGGTAAAGATCTCTTTCAACGACCTGATCATAAAAGCCTGTGCGTCTTCCTTGCGGTTACACCCCGACGTTAACAGCAGCTGGATGGGCGATTTTGTACGCCAGAATCATCACATACATATCGGATCAGCCCTGGCGCTTCCCGAAGGATTGATTGTACCGGTTATCAAATTTGCCGATCAGAAATCCTTGTCGCAAATTGCTGCAGATGCAAAACAGTTGTATGCAAAGGCCAAAGACAAAAAAATTCAACCAAACGAATTCACCGGAAATACTTTTACAATTTCCAATCTGGGTATGATGGATATTGAAGAATTTACTGCCATCATCAATCCTCCCGACAGTTGTATACTCGCTGTGGGTAATATCCGCGAAATGGTTATTCGCAAGAACGGTGTTTTTGATGTGACCAATGTAATGAAACTAACCTTGAGTTGCGACCACCGCAGTGTAGATGGTGCTGTTGGCGCTGCTTTTCTGCAAACACTGAAAAAATTCCTGGAAAACCCGGTAACCATGCTGGTTTAGAATGTTCAGCTTTCCAATGCATTCTGATCAGACAGATATCCAACAATACCATGAAATTGAACATCCCAAACTGGTTAATCATTATTGGCGGAATTGGACAAATATTTACCGCAATAATATATCCTTATATCCGGCATGTTGTTTTTGACTGGTATAATGATATAAAAAAATTAAAACCCCTTAATCAGGAGATCGCAAAAACTTATGGACGCTATATCCAGGGACTTAATTTTGCTTTTGGCCTCATCAGCTTATTATTCACAGAAGAATTAAAAGATCAAACAGGATTGGCTGTTGCATTAACCGGCCTCATTGCCGCATACTGGACCGGTAAAGTAATTACACAGTTTTCTTATTACCCGATGTATGAAATTCCAAAGAAATTAAAATTTAAGATTGGAGAATACCTCATGAACAGCCTTTTTATTTTCTTCTCCCTTGTTTATATCATACTCTTTGTTAAGAACATCCTGGGCTATTTCAACGTTTAAATATATGAGTTGCTGAAAAACAGGCAGCCTGTATAAATTACTTTACTATAAATTGCAATATAATGGATGACCAACCGATCATATTGTTCGACGGCGTTTGTAACCTTTGTAATGCAGCTGTTCAGTATGTTATCAAACATGACCATAAATCTGTTTTTAAATTTGCTACGCTGCAGGGAAATGCCGGACAGCTATTATTGAAGAAATATGATCTGTCTCTCAATGATTTCAATTCTTTTGTACTGATCACTGATCAAAAAGCGTATACGAGATCATCTGCAGCATTGCAGCTGTCAAAAAAATTAAACGGGTTTTCAAAATTATTCTATGGCTTTATTATTGTACCCCCGTTTATCCGAAATGCTGTATATGATCTGGTAGCCAGAAAAAGATATCAGTGGTTTGGCAAAAAAGATGCATGCTTGATCCCAACAAAAGAATTAATGTCAAGATTTCTAAATTAAATAAATATGAACGAAAAGAAAACATTGGTACTGGGAGCTTCGGAACATAAAAACCGTTACAGCAATCTGGCTGTAAAAAAATTAAGGGCACATGATCATCCGGTTATTGCCATTGGAAAAAGAACCGGAATGATCGGAGATACAGAGATTATAACTGAAAAAAAACAATTCACAGATATTGATACGGTAACATTATACCTGAATCCGGCAAATCAAAAAGGTTATTATGATTATATACTATCTCTAAAACCCAAAAGGATCATTTTCAATCCCGGAACTGAAAATGATGAACTGGCACTACTTGCCCAAAACAATCATATTAACACATTGGAAGCCTGCACCTTAGTAATGCTCAGCACTTCTCAGTATTGATAAAGAAACGTTTCAACTGACAATTTTTTTAACAAAATATACTAAGTGACTTCATACTGCGTTTAAGTTGAAGAGTTATATCCAAAATCTCTGAACAAAAACCAATACCATGAAACCACTCAGTAAGTGCAAGCTTATACTATTGCTTTGTTGCATCAATGCAGCAGCATTCTCCCAGGCTACACAACCTGTAAAACAAAATATTTTCGCTGGTTTTCCCAATACGATCAATTGTTCGGCAACTGAATTTGCCAATGCATTTAATGCTGCTGAAGGGCAACATATTGTTCTGGCATTCTCTGATAATTTTAAATTTGCCGGTACCGTTATCAGTAATGTGGTAAAGTACAGTAACCTGCAAAGCATTACCCTGAAATCTGATGATTCTGATAATACCATATTTCATTTATCAAAACAGATCAACGGTGATAACAGTATTTCCTTTGTAGGCCGCATCATGAATGCTAATGCTGCTGATGGTTATCAGATAAAAAAAGACATGACCGGAAATTATAAATTTGAAAAAATAAATGCAGAATTAGTATTGCAGGAATGTAATCTGTAACACAAAAATCATTTTTAATATATCCTAACTATATCCAAAATGCATACCGGCACATGCGGTAATAAATCCAATTGAAATGAAAAACTTTACTTACCTGAAATTATTGCTTTTCACATTAATATTATCATCAAGTGCATATAGCTTACCCAAGCTAAGTAGTTTTCCTTCAGCAACTGCAACCATATTCCTCGACTTCGATGGTCACCGTGTACTCAGTACCGGATGGAATGGAGGCGCAGCAATTAATTGCGCAGAAAGTGGTATGACTGATGCACAGATCACCGAAGTATTCAACAGGGTATCAGAAGATTTTCGCCCTTTCAATATCAATATTACAACCGACTCCACTAAATTTTTATCTGCTCCTTTAAACAGGAGAATACGGATCATTGTAACCACTACAAGTGGCTGGGCAACAGGTGTTGGCGGCATTTCTTATGTGGGTTCCTTTACCTGGGGTGATGATACTCCCGGATTTGTTTTCTGCGACAGGCTTGGACCAAACAGTCCGAAATATGTAGCGGAATGTTGTTCACACGAAAGCGGCCATACTGTTGGGCTTTCTCATCAATCTGCCTATGATGCGAACTGTAATCTGTTGGAAACATACAGCCAGGGTACCGGATCGGGTCAGGTTGGCTGGGCTCCGGTTATGGGTAACAGTTATTATAAGAATATGACAGGATGGAATGATGGCCCAACTCCTTATGGTTGTGCAAACACCCAGGATAACCTGACCATCATTACCTCCATTAATGGTTTTACTTATCGTACGGATGACTATACTGAAACAATGGATGGAGGAAGCTTTTCCCTGGGCGGAACTTCTTTTAGTGTTGACGGTATCATAACAACCAATACAGACAAAGATGCTTTTAAATATGTGGTTTCTCAAACGGTTAATTTTCATCTGGATGCAATTCCATTCAATATCGGGGCCAATTATATTGGTGCAAATCTCGACATGAAAATAAAGCTGTATAATGGAACTACATTGATTCAAACATATGATCCACCAACAACAATGAGTATCAGTATAGATACGGTTTTAAATGCAGGCACATATTATTTTGTTGTGGATGGTTCCGGAAATACAAATACAAGTAACTATGGCAGCCTTGGCTCCTACACACTTACAGGATTTAACGGCCCCTTACCCATTCATGATGTAAGCCTCAGTGGAAATGTTGCAAAGGACAAACACGCATTAAGCTGGAACATCATTGCTGATGAACCCATCAAAACACAAATATTGGAAGTTTCTTCCGATGGCATAATATTTAAGCAATTATCAGCGTTAACTAAATCAACAAATTCATTCAGTTATATTCCTTATCAGAACAGTACACTTTTTTATCGCCTAAAAGTTGTTTCTGTACTTGATCAGACTGCTTATTCAAATACCATTGCACTAAAAGCCGCCGGAAAAACTGAGAAATTATTTACCGTTTCCACATTGATACAAAATGAGATCACTGTAAATGCATCAGAAAATTATCAATACCTGATCTCTGATGCAAACGGCAGAATGCTTGCCAGGGGAACTGGTATAAAAGGGTACAATAAAATTGATGTTTACAATAAACCCGCAGGTTTATATATCATTCAATTATTCAACAACAACGAAAAACAAACAGAACGAATTATAAAACAGTAAGGTAGATTCATGTGTAAGTTAGGGATCAGCGTTAGGGGCTGGTCCCTTTTTTTATTTTATAAATCCGGGAAATCTTTTAACCCGGATTTGAATAATATCACTGTTCCCCATCAAATCAACCCATTTTCCACATATACACATTTCAGCCAGACGGCAGGTAAACAGTTCAAAGAATCCCCAATAAATCCGTAAATTTAGAAAACCCCATTTTATGTTATGGAGAAAATTTAACGGTGATCCATTACAACTTCCCATCAAAGATGCAGTTATTGAGGCCATCAAAAGAGAAACTGGTCTTGGTTTTAAATTAAAAGTTTGTATTGGTACCGACAGCCAGGTAAAAGGTAAAGAAACTGAATTTGCCACAGTGATCGTTTTTCTGCGTGAAGGACATGGAGGATTTATGTTCATTCACAACGAAAAAACCACGATCAATTACAGCATCAAAGAAAGGATGTTGGTAGAAGTGGCAAAGAGTATTGAAATTGCTTATGAATTATGCAACCTGTTTACAGAATATGATGTAGATATGGAAGTACATGCGGACATCAATACCAATCCGCAATTCAAAAGCAATGAGGCACTTCGCGAAGCAATGGGGTATATCCTTGGAATGGGATTCGCCTTCAAGGCAAAACCGGAAGCCTTTGCCAGCAGCAGTTGTGCAAACAAAGTGGTTAACTAACCGGCGGCTTATTTATGGAATCATTTGTTTCGTCGATAAACGAAAGCAGCTTTGCTTTCCCCGATTTTTTCACGGCACTTGTCACAAAATGCTGTGGCAGAAACTGCCATGTTTTTTTCATCGCCTCCAAAAAATCCTTTATATTTTTATTTACGGTTCGCTGATTCTCTTTATCAGATTTGGTAAATGCCAGGCAAAACGGGATGCGCCATAATTTTAAATTTTCCAGAAAATCCAGGTCAATTTTCTGTGGACTATGCCTTGCATCTATTAAAACAAAAACCATGGTAAGGTTTTCCCGTTTACGCAAATAATTTTCAATCATCTGTTCCCATCTCCTCCTGCTGCGCATACTTACTTTGGCAAATCCATAACCGGGTAGATCTACCAAATACCATTTATACGTATTGATCTTTTTCTTACCGTCTGATTCATCCACACTGCTCACGATCTCAAAATGGTTTATCAGTTGGGTCTTACCCGGTGATCCGGAAGTTTTGGCCAGCTTATCATTATCGCAGATCATATTGATCAAAGAAGATTTGCCCACATTACTCCTCCCAATAAAAGCATATTCAGGTTTATCAGGCACCGGACATTTTTCAAAATCAGGGCTGCTGATAATATAACTGGCTTTCTTAATCTTCATAAAACAATATTTGAAATGCAAAAATACTCTTTACTTTTCCAAAGAATCTAATTGCTGTATATCCAAAATGGACAAACAGCTTATATTTGCAGCATTGTATGACAAATTTTGCACATGATACGGTTGTTCCTTATAAAGACTCTGCCTTAACCAAGAAGCAGCAGGTTGCCGGAATGTTTGATGACATAGCGTGCAGGTACGACTTCATGAACCGTTTTTTAAGCGCCGGAATTGATACCCGATGGAGAAAAAAGGCCATCAACCATTTAACAGAACTAAAGCCTAAAATGATCCTGGATGTAGCTACCGGAACAGCTGATGTAGCAATCATGGCATCCCGTTTGCTTAACCCGGATACGATAGTTGGTATAGATATCAGTGATGGCATGCTTGAAATAGGCAGAAAAAAGATCAACGAACTGAATTTACAAAATACTATAGAATTGTTAAATGGTGACAGCGAAGCAATAAGCTTTAATGATAATACGTTTGACGCGGTAACAGTAGCTTTTGGAGTAAGGAATTTTCAGCACCTGGAAACAGGTTTACAGGAAATAAAAAGGGTATTAAAACCCGGCGGAAAATTAGTGGTACTTGAATTCAGTAAACCAAAAATGCCTTTTGTAAGATCTATTTATAATTTTTACATGAAAATAGTGACCCCTAATATGGGGAAGCTCTTTTCTAAAAACCGCGACGCATACAAATATCTAGACGAATCTATTCAGAAATTTCCTGAAGGAAAAAATTTTACAGCTATCCTGGATGAACTGGGATATAAAAACACAATTAATAAACCACTGAGCCTGGGAATATGCAGTATCTATTGCGGAGAAAAATAATATATATCATCATAGCCGTTTTGATGTCACCATCGATTGCATTTACGCAATACCGTGATGTATTGAATCTGCCTGATCATGATGACAAATCATACCATTTTGGTATTCACCTGGGCGTAAACCGTTCACATTTTAGTTTTACCCATCACCCGCTGTTTTTAACCCGTGATAGTGTTACGGTTGTTGAAAGCATCAACAGTACGGGAATAAATCTTGCCTGGCTGGTAAACCTCCGCATGGGCGAACATTTTGATCTGAGAACATACCCGTTAAGCCTCATCTTCACAGAAAAAGCCTTTCTATACCATTTAAAATATCCTGATTTTCCCGGGGGAGAAAGTGCCACCGTATTAAAAAAAGTGCAGGGAATCACCCTTGCATTACCAATTCAGATAAAATTTTCCAGCGACCGGATCAATAATTTTAAAGTATTTATGATGGCTGGCGGAAGAATAGAATATGATATGGCTTCCAATGCGGGTGCAAAAAATGCAGAAGACCTGATCAAGTTAAAAGCACTGGATTATGGCGTTGATGCATCGATCGGATTCCATTTTTATTTCCCCTATTTTGTTTTAACCCCTGAAGTAAAAATTGGCTGGGGATTAAACAACCTGCATAGCAGGGATGAAAATCTGAAATATTCAAATGTGATTGATAAGATCAATTCACGTTCACTCACTTTCTCTTTAACAGTAGAATAAAAAGAATCCAATTTATGTTGGTGTTCTGAACTGCAGCAATTCATTGCTTCCGTTTCTGTTAATTTGTTCATCCATTAAAAATCATAAGCCCGTTTAAACATATTCATTCTGATCCCAATATTCATAATGGTTGAATTGGTTGTTCCGGCTACACTCTCCAGTTTATAATTACGCTGTTGCAAAGACGCTTCCAAAAATATATTTTGCCTTACCTCGTAAGAAATGTTCACGATACCATTGAAACAGGTTAATTTATTTCCACTGCCCACTTTAAACCCTTCTTCTTTTGCCCTTGTTTTGTAATCCCTGAATGGATTTGAGCCAAAGTTCAGACCGGCGCTATCCAATCCCTGGTAAAAATAAATAACCCTTGCATTGATATACCATTTTGGTGCCGGTTGATAATGCAGTATCCCGATGAATTCCTGCAGGTTCGCACCCAATGGATGCGCCAGTGGCTGGTTGTAATGTGTATAGTTTGCAATGGTATCGTTGTGCGAATACGTAAATGGCCTTACCCTGTTCATTTCTAACTGAATATCCAGGTTTTTTACTCCAAATGCATCCACATATTTTGCTCCCACCTGTATTCCGAATTTATTTACCCAGTTGGTTGGATTGTTTTTGATCCTGGATAAAATAAACTCATCCAGTAAAAATTGCCCATATAACTGAAACCGGTGTGCAATATTTGCTTTGAAATCAAAACCTGCAACGGCATTATCCGGGCTTCCCACCGTTCCTTCAATATGTCTGTAAAAAATGATCGGGTTCAGGTATTGAAAATCATAATGGTCTTTTCTACCAAAAATAACCCCTTCAAATAATCCCACATTCAGCCATTTGGTAACATTCATGCTCAGGTGATGCATGGCTGCATATTTTCTGGTTAATAATGAATCGGAACGTTTGCGAAATTGAGGCATCAGTTCCATGAAAATATTCTGGTAATTTATTTTCCAGATCTTGGTATTCAGTTTTGCAAAAAGATAACTATTCCCCCAGTCACTCAGGAATAAACTGCGGTATCCGTCGCCAATAAAATTTTTATCGTACCCCAACTGAAAATCGATGTACTTCGCCGCATTAAAAGTTATATATCCCCTAGCATCAAAATAATCGACACCTGCATTTTTAAATTGTTTATAGAACCCTGCACCCGGAACAGCTTCGAATGTTTTTACCTGCTGCTGAAAAAATTGTGGCCCACGCTCCTGGTTATCCGTAATGGTTGATGAAAAACCAACCTTTTTTGCTATCATTCCCCTTACGGTCACTCCTCGGCTGTTTAGATAAACAGACTGATTATAATCCGATTCCCTGGCATAGTTTAATTGTAATACGGGATTCACCACTAAAAAAAAGTCATCCGTATTCACTTCAAACATATTGGGCTTTGTCTTATAAAATGTTTTCAGTATGGGCCTTTTACTCATGAATTGCTGCTTTGGAACAGTAACCCACTCACTGTTGTTCATCAGCAGGCTTTGCAGATTATACTCATCCACTCTGGTTAAATCAAGCCCTGAGTAATCTTTAAACTTATCTGTCCCATTGGCATTTTTATATCCCATTCGGGCACTGTCGAGCAATTCGGCTTGCTGCACGATTGCTTTTCTGTTAAATGGCTTCAAAGCCGAAAAGTTCAGATTGGTATTTCTTTGTTGCTTTATTTCAAGTCTTTCAACAAAATGATATTCCTTGGAACCCTGTGTCAGGAAAGTAGATTGTGCCGTTGATGTAAGGGGACAAACAAATACAAGTAGTTTGAATAAGCTTTTTATAATTTGCATTGAGTTTGGTATTTTAAAAAGAATCTTTAAATTCAAGATATGCAAAGTTATCTTTTTAAAGACATTCAAGTGGTAAATGAAGGAAAAATTATGTGCCTGGATGTTTTAACCAATGGTGAATTTATAGAAAAAACAGATTCCCATATCAATGTTAAAAGAAAAGTTACTGAAATTAACGGTGAAAATAAACACCTGTTCCCCGGTGTTATTGATGACCAGGTTCATTTCAGAGAACCCGGCCTTACACATAAAGCAACTATCCATACCGAAAGCAGGGCTGCAGTTGCAGGAGGCACTACCAGTTTAATGGAAATGCCCAATACCATTCCCAATGCACTGACCATAAACTTGCTGGAAGACAAATACCAAATTGCCTCAAGAAGTTCTCTTGCAAATTATTCCTTCTTTATGGGAGTGAGTAATGATAATGCTGAAGAAGTTTTGAAGGTAAATAAATTAAAAAAAGATATCTGTGGAATAAAAATATTCATGGGCAGCAGCACAGGGAACATGCTGGTGGATAATCATTCTACCCTTAACAGGCTTTTTGCAGAATCAGAATTGCTCATCGCAACGCATTGTGAAGATGAAAGGATCATCCGCAGAAATTATGAACAACTGAAAAATGGAAAACAGCTTTTATCTGCTTCAGATCATCCCCTGATCCGCAACGATGAAGCCTGTTTTGAATCTTCCCTGATCGCCATACAGTTTGCTCAAAAAAACAACAGCCGTTTGCACATACTGCATATCAGCACAGAAAAGGAATTACAGCTTTTCGGAAATATGATGCCATTGAAGGACAAAAGGATCACTGCAGAAGTTTGTGTGCACCATTTACATTTTACTGCAGATGATTATGAAACACTTGGATACAAAATAAAATGTAACCCCGCCATAAAGTCTGCCAATAACAAAAAGGCTTTGTGGGATGCTTTATTGGATGACAGACTCGATATCATTGCAACAGACCACGCTCCGCATTTAATTTCAGAAAAAGAGGGCCCTTATGAGAACGCCCTTGCGGGCCTGCCATTGGTACAGCATTCACTGGCATTGATGTTGTATTACAACAGCCTTGGAAAGATCTCGCTGGAGAAGATCGCAGAAAAAATGAGCCATGCTGTAGCTACCTGTTTTAATATTAAAGACAGGGGTTATATCCGTGAGGGTTATTATGCAGACCTTGTTGTTGTTGACCTGAACAAATCCAATACTGTATCAAAAGAAAATATTTTATATAAATGCGGGTGGAGCCCTTTGGATGGCTTTCAATTCCCGGCAACCATCTGCAATACTTTTGTAAACGGGCAAATGGTTTATGGAAACGGACATATAAATGAATCTGAGTCTGGCAGAAGATTACAATTCAACAGATAATTAAATTACATTTTGTATTTCTTTTGTATTTATGCATTTGCAGATATTCTCATTTAAAGAACAAAAATAATTTCAGGACATATTGTATGGAAATAGATAAAACAACTTTAAACGACCTCTCCATTTTTAATTCGGAAGAAGAATTTGCTATTTTCAACTACCTCGATCAAACCCTCACCAGTAACGGCAAAGAGCAACTGAGAAAAAACCTCAGTCAACCATTAAATTCCATAGAAGAAATTTCCGGTATACAGCAAACCCTGCAATTGATTATAAACAGGCAGGATCGCTGGCCAAAACAGATCAGCAACGGAACGATTATGCTGGTAGAAAGATTTTATGATGCCAATATCGATCTGATCCCCGCAAGCAACTCTTCTCTTGCATCATATAGTTATAAATATTTACACGGACCGGATTACTCATTGGTGAAGTATACTGTTATTCATTGCTTTGATTTTATAAAAGGAATGAAATATCTCGTAAATAATTTCCTTTTCTCCCAATGCCCGCCTCCTTTAAAAAAAATATTACAGGAAGCAAAAAAAATAACAGATCATACCGAATTCAATGTTGTTGAAACACACAAAAATGCCAGGGAACTTTCGTTGCAGCATTCATTACATTTTGCTCATTTTATTCTGTATAAGTTTAAACAAAACATGCTCAGCCTGCTGCGGGTCCATGCACAAATTGATGCCTGGTATGGAATGGCCATGTCCGTAAAAAAATATAGGCTCGTGTTCCCCGATTTTGTTGCATCAGAACAACCCTTCCTTGAAATTAAAGGGCTTTACCATTTATTACTTCAACAGCCCGTTTCATATGATATGACAATGAACAGGCAAACGAATTTTCTATTTTTAACCGGTGCCAATATGGCCGGGAAAAGTACATTTATCAAATCAATTGGTGCTGCCGTTTTTCTGGCTCATATCGGTATGGGGGTACCTGCAAATAAAATGGAACTGAGTTTATTCGATGGCATGCTCAGCAATATCAATGTGGTGGACAATATTGCAAAAGGAGAAAGTTACTTTTTCAATGAAGTGCAACGCATCAAATCAACCATTTTAAAAGTGAATGACGGCCGAAAATGGCTTATACTGATCGATGAACTGTTTAAAGGGACAAATGTTCAGGATGCCATGAAATGCAGCAGTACGGTCATCGAAGGCCTGCTGAAAATAAAAAACTCCCTCTTCATCCTTTCCACCCATTTATACGAAATTGCTGAGGAGCTGAAAGTACATCCAAATATTACATTCAATTATTTTGAAACCAATGTAGAGAATGACCAGCTCATTTTTAATTATCAGTTGCGACCCGGGATCAGTAATGACAGGCTTGGATATCTTATTCTAAAAAAAGAAGGGGTTGTAAATTTATTGGAAAATTTATGATTCATTCATTTTATACCATTCACACTTTTTCCCCTGCACTTAAAGTATCAACTATTTTCACATCTTACAGTAACTAGAATTCTTTATTCTTCAAATCACCAGATCTTTAAGAAGATATTCTCTTTTAAATAATTACTGCCAGCCATGACTGATAGTAAGATGAAAGCCGAAGAATATACCGTATAAATAATTTGACATCAAATATAAAAAGTATGCAAAATCATTAATATAAAATATGATGAATTTTATTTCTGTTTATGTAATGTTAAAAAATATTTTACATTATTATT
>JBBKWV010000091.1:0-28815 GCA_037969135.1 Ferruginibacter sp. | reverse complement strand
TGTTGTGATGTAGTTTCATTAACGGGATTATCGCAGCCAACCTGTTCACATCATATCAAATTACTTTCTGAAAGTGCATTGATTGAATGCAGGAAGGAAGGACGTAATAATTTTTTCAGCCTCAATAAAAAGAATTTTAAAAAACTGGGAACTTATTTAGAACAGTTTTCTAAAGACTAGCCGATCTTATCTCCGTTTCCGGCAGGCTGTGCAGGTTGTAATAAAATCACTTCGTTCCTTTCATTGTAAACACCCAGAACAAGGCATTCACTGATAAAATCAGCAATTTGTTTTGGAGGAAAATTTACGACTGCAATAATTTGTCTGCCAGTAAGTTCTTCTTTTTTGTAAATAGATGTGATTTGTGCGGAGGATTGCCTGATGCCCATTGTGCCGAAATCTATTTTTAATTTATATGCCGGTTTTCTGGCTTTTGGAAAATCAGTTACATCGATGATGGTACCAACACGGATATCTATTTTTTCAAAATCATTCCAGCTAACCATAAAATTAATTTTATGTGATGATCCAGTGATCGAACCGTGCATTCGGATACAAGGATTGGGCATTGGAAATTACCTGATCTGTGTCACTTCAACAACTGCATCCACATTTACGGGACCATAAATATGGGGAAACATTTCATTTACAGAAACTGCCAGTTCATATTTTAATGGAGAAGTTAATTTACTTTCATCGATATGTAACAAAAGCAGATCGGTTTCATTTTTATAATACCGATCCAATACGGAAGGAACCTGTTCCCGGCTGCTGTTGTGAATGAATCCTTCTGTCTTTAATGATGCGGCCTCATAAAATCCTTTAACAACTGCATTATCCCAATCTTCTTTTTTTAAAATATGATATATCATGGTTCAAGTAAATTGGCAAGTGCTAACAACTCATTCATTTTATATTGATTCCGGTCATTATCATAACATTTACTCAATTCCTCCAGTAAGTACTGTATGATACGTGTATTACTGATCGGACGGAAATAAGATGAAACCGGCGGTACGGCTAATTTTTTAAAATAATTTTCTACGTCTTTATGTGAATACATTTGTCCGTTTAGCGGATCAATATAAAAATTTATTTTTTCTGATGAATGACCTACGGGATTCAAGGCTTCAAAATTTTCATCAAAATAACCCAGGATAAACTGGCGGGGGATATTGATTGCTTTTACCGGTATGTCAAGTAAAGTGCAAAGTACAATCAGTAATATTCCATTACTGATCGCATTTCCTTTTTTGGTTTCCAGAACCTTGTTTATTAAAAACGGATCAGGAGATTCATAACTTATCTCAACACCTTTTTGTTTGTAATAATTATAAAAAATACTGTTTAATACATTTATTTTTTCAATAGGAGTGAGGTAGTTATTGAGTTCCAGCCACATATTGCGACGCAGCTTTTCAATTTCCTGCAGGATGATTGCCGGCTGCATATCGGGGTAATGATATTTTGCAACAAGGATCGCTCCGAGTAATAAATCAGATTCACCATGCTTCCATTCTTCAAATTCAGTGGTCAGGTCTCTTAAATGTAACCGGTGGATCAGCAGTTCAATTCTTTCCTGTGTATCTTCATTGCTTATGTTTTCCCAAAGGTTTTCCAGATTGGGAATTATTTCTTTTCCAAAAGTTATGATCCTGTCACTTACTGTATTGTAAACATCTTCATCCGGATCATCAATCAGTTGAAGCAGTGCAGTTATTTCTTTATTTTCTATCAATGATATTTATTTTGGTGATTCAATATCGGAAAGAACGTAAATAAAAAGCGGCTTTAATTTTCCACATGGGTGACTAACTTTTTATCAGGTGCCCAATCTCTGCATCAAAACTCAGTTGCTGGGAGAGTAATTTTTCGAACTGAAGTCTTTGTTCTGTATGCTCAAATACTTTCTTTGGAATAATGATTGCTTGTACGGAACTGGTAAATAAAAAATAATATTCTTCGCTTTCCTGTTTTTTAATAAACGAATTCCATTGATATTTAGATTCAATCAAGGCAGATTTTATCGAAATGCCTGTTACAGATATAACCATCGTGAATGGAAGGAATATAGAACTGTTTACTGGGTTATCGGTAAATTTTTCTGCCTGCCTCATTGTATTGGTCCGTACACCTATCAGAGATAGTAGGGAGGTTAAAAAAATAAACCCCAATATGAGCAAAATGAATTTACTGTCTCTGTCAAATATTCCGGTAAAATAAAATGCCAGGATAAAGATCACGAGCGGAACTATCTGTTTGGTATAATAGATGGTCTTCTTTTTCCTGTTTTCAGGGGCATCCCACATTATATATGTGAAAAAATTAATGTAATCTTTCTTAGATATTGCATATTGGAGCGAGATCATGCTGCATCACTTTACTTATTTATTCGTAACCTTTTTTTTCGTTGCTGCCTTTTTTGTTGTTTTCTTTTTTGTTGCTTTTTTGTCAAATGCTTTTGGTTCCTGAATCAGGATCATTTTCTTTACATCTGCCAGTTCAATAATCGCCAGTTGTTCTGCTGTATATTTTCCATCAGGGCCGGCAGTTAGTTTCAACATCTTTTTACCAAACCGTATAAATGGCCCCCAGCGGCCGTTTTCGATGGCAATCTTTTCTTCCGGCCATTGCCTGATAAAGCGGTTTGCCTCTTTTTCAATCTTTTTTTCTATCAGCTCATCACAATCTTTTTGTGTTAAGCTATCAAAATTATATGCCCTTGGAATGTTGATAAACAGATCGTTCCATTTAATGAACGGTCCAAATCTTCCCTTACCCTTTGTGATAGGCTTTTCATCAAAAAAACCAATAGGGGCATCTTCAATCTGTTTTGCTGCAATGATTTCTACGGCTCTTTTTAAATCAATTTCCCCCAGGTCTTCACCCTTTGGAATTGAAATAAACTGATCTCCGAATTTTACATAAGGTCCATACCTGCCTATATTAACGGATACTTCTAAACTATCATGTTCGCCCAGCGTTAAGGGAAGTTTAAATAATTCAAGTGCTTCTTCGAGGCTGATGGTTTCGATACTTTGACTGGCTTTCAGTTTTGCATAACGAGGCTTCTCCTCATCATCCTGGGCACCCAGTTGCACCATTGGTCCGTACCTGCCCATCCGTGCCATCACTTGTTTTGTGCTAACGGGATCAACACCCAGGATCCTTTCTCCTACAGCTCTTTCCGCCGTTTCCAGTGTATGTTCCACCCCTGCATGAAAAGGAGAATAAAAATCACTCACCATTTTATTCCACACAATTTTGCCATCAGCAATATCATCAAATTCCTTTTCAATATTTGCTGTAAAAGAATAATTCATCACTTTGGTAAAATGATGATCCAGAAAATCTGTTACAACCAAACCCAGGTCTGTTGGGAAGAGCTTTGATTTTTCCGCACCCGTATTTTCCTGTTCTGTTATTTTTTCAATTGTATCATCTTTCAGTTTCAGTGTACGGAAAGTTCTCTTCACCGCATCTTTGTCTTTTTTCTCAACATAATTTCTTTTTACGATCGTAGAAATGGTAGGCGCATAGGTGCTCGGTCTTCCGATACCCAGTTCTTCCATCTTTTTTACCAGTGAGGCTTCTGTATACCTGGCCGAATGTTTGGTAAATTTTTCGGTGGCTGTCATTTGTCTGAAATCCAGCACCTGGCCTACAGTCAGATTGGGTAAGCGGCTTTCATTTCCTTCTTCATTTTCACCATCTTCATCATCTGTACTCTCGAGATATACTTTTAAGAAACCATCAAATTTCAAAACCTCGCCACTGGCGGTAAGTTCTTCATTATTACTGCTGATATTTATTTTGGCAGTGGTTTTTTCCAGTTCTGCATCACTCATCTGGCTTGCAATGGTACGTTTCCAGATCAGGTCATATAAACGGTTCAGGTCGGGGTCATTCACACTGCTGTTTTCCATGTAAGTGGGGCGAATGGCCTCATGCGCTTCCTGTGCAGATTCATTTTTATTTTTATATTTACGTATCTGCAGGTATTCCTGACCGTAATTTTTGTTTATTGCTTCTTTAATACCTTCCATGGCTGTTTCTCCCAGGCTTACACTATCGGTACGCATATAGGTTATTTTACCGCTTTCATATAACTTTTGTGCAAGCAACATGGTTTTACTAACACCGTATCCTAATTTACGACTGGCTTCCTGTTGCAGGGTAGATGTGGTGAAAGGTGCTGCGGGTGTACGTTTTCCGGGTCTTACCTGCACATCTTTTACGGTATATTTTGCTCCGATACAACTCTGGAGGAACTTCTCGGCTTCTTCTGTCTCATTGTATTTATGTCCATCCGCTTTAAAATTAACGGTCTTATTATTGAGGTCAGTTGCAGCGAGTAAAGCTTCTACTTTAAAACTTCCCACTGCGTTGAATTGGTTGATCTCTCTTTCTTTTTCTACAATTAATTTTACTGCCACACTTTGAACCCTGCCTGCACTCAAGCCTCCCTGTTGTCCTATTTTACGCCACAATACCGGGCTCAATTCAAAACCAACGATCCTGTCCAATACCCGTCTTGCCTGCTGCGCATTAACCAGGTTCATATTAATCGTACGTGGATTTTGTACTGCTTTTTGAATAGCCGGTTTTGTTATCTCATGAAAAACGATGCGTTTTGTTGTTGCCGGATCCAGGTTTAAAACTTCTGCCAGGTGCCAGCTGATACTTTCTCCTTCACGGTCCTCATCCGATGCCAACCATACTTCATCTGCTTTTTTTGCGATCGCCTTCAGATCTTTAACCACTTTTTGTTTATCAGCAGGTATGATATATTTTGGTAAAAAATTATTATTGATATCAATTCCCATATCATTTTTCTCCAGATCACGGATATGCCCAAAACAACTTTTTACCTCAAAATCTTTTCCGAGGATTGCTTCAATTGTTTTGGCTTTTGCCGGTGACTCAACGATCAATAAATTTTTTGCCATGTTTTATTTACTTACTTTTTCTTTTTTAAACTATTGATACCAGTGGCTTATACCACTTTTTGTATTATCTGAAACTGCCGGTCAGAAACGCATTTTCCCCATTTTTTTAAAGATTGGAAATAAAGGTACTCTGTTCATTCCGATAGTGCAATATTACTTTAAAATTGAAAAATCAAAATTTTTGTTCTGTTAATGTATCAATAGAAACAGGGTTACATAAAATCTGCAACAGCATTTAATACAGTTTCATCACGGTATATTTTTCTATGACCAAGCCCTTTTGTGATCACAAATTTTACATTCGGATGATTGTCTTCTTTTACTTTTAAAGCATCGCTTAAAGGTGTTACATCATCATCTTCATCGTGAAACCATAAAACGGTCGCATTGATATTAAACAGGGCCCTTCTTATAGAAAACCAGGAAGTGTGATGCCCGCTTTTCTCATAAATCAATTCATCAAATAAACTTCTTACCTGTTTATTAATCAATCCCAGCAAAGAAAAAGCACCATCAATCGCAGATTTTGTTTCTGTTGCAGGAGCTATAAGGGCAATTTTGGTATCTGCAAAATGTGTTATATTTTCCATTGCCAGGCAAACAGCTATTCCTCCGAATGAATGAGCAATGTAACCGTTTACCGGTCCGTAGATCTTGTTTACTTTTAAAATCATTTCAGCATATTCTAAAGCATTGATGGTTTTACCTTCGCTGTTTCCATGTGCTGGTGCATCGAAGGCAATTACTTCGTAATTCTTATCCAGCAGTGGTTTCACATAGTTACTGAAATTGCGGGAACTGGATGAAAAACCATGTAACAATAGTATTATTTTTTTCCCGGGATGGTTAAACCGATATCCCTGCACCCATTTATCATGCATACGGAACGTTAAGCGTTCTGCATCTTTAAAAATTCCATTATCCTTTACTGTTGATTTCTTCAGGGGAGTGCAAAATATTTCAAAAGCAGCTTCAGCAGCTTTCCGGTTATTTATCAGGCTGAGTAATTTTATTTTTGTTTTGATAAAACCGATTGCCAACTTTTGTTGTATTTTCATAAAGTTAAAGTTAGTGCTTCTTAAAAAGCTGACT
This sequence comes from Ferruginibacter sp., assembly GCA_037969135.1. Taxonomy (GTDB): domain Bacteria; phylum Bacteroidota; class Bacteroidia; order Chitinophagales; family Chitinophagaceae; genus Ferruginibacter. The sequence goes on along the minus strand of JBBKWV010000091.1, from coordinate 22,774 downwards.
TTTTTATTGTCCTTGTGTAAGTTAAAAATGATATTCCACCGGGGAATTTCAAATATAAAATGTCGATTATGAATGTTGTCTTAATTGGTTCAGGAAATGTTGCATCTGTTTTAGGAAGGTTAATTCAAAAGAACAACCATAAAATAATCCAGGTGAGCAGCCGCAATGTACTTCATGCTAAGATGCTTGCGGATGAATTGGATGCCGGTTACATTGATTATTCTGGTATGCTGAACAGATCTGCGGATATTTACATATTTGCAGTTTCAGATATGGCACTTCACGAATGCGTGCAGCATTTTAATATTCATGATAAACTTGTGCTGCACACTGCAGGATCAGTTTCTAAGGATGCGTTGAAGAATGTATCGTATAATTATGGAGTACTATACCCTTTGCAAAGTTTGCGAAAGGAAATGAAAGAGTTGCCCGAAATACCTTTTTTGGTAGACGGCAATAATGATGCGGTGTTAAAAATCATACTTGAATTTGCAAAAAGTTTATCGGGCGAAGTGGAGTTCGTAAATGATGAACAAAGACTGAAATTACATACTGCGGCAGTTATTGTTAGCAATTTTACCAATCACCTCTATGCCATTGCTGAAGATTTCTGCATTAAAGAAATGGTGAATTTTAATTTGCTGAAACCACTTATCATGGAAACGGCAACAAGAATAAAAAATCAATCGCCATCTGAAGTGCAGACCGGACCGGCAGTACGTAAAGATATTCTTACGCTGGATAAGCATTTACGGCTGTTGAGCCAATATCCAAAACTGCGTACAACATATATGCGCCTTACAGATAGTATTATGAATCCATAATGATATCCGGATGGTTTTAATGCTTCTGTTATGATAAAAGATCAGTGATGTGGGAAAACAATATCAGTTCTCAATTTATATGGGTCCACTATTTTACCCGTACTGTCGATAGGATCGCCTATATAAATTTCGTATGGTGCTCCGGAAGATTTTTTCTTTCTGTCTTTCATCCAATCTCTTAGTGCGCCATATCCTTCATATGTAAGTTCATAAGGACCGTAAAAATGTGCGATCACGGCACTGTCGCCACCAATATGTTTAATAAAAACATTTTTTGGAAGCTTTGCAGGTCTTTTATTTACAGGGATACCGGCTTCAAAAAAAAATGGTTCACTGCTCGTTTTAAACCAGGCAATTTTAGAACCTGTTTTTTCCAGTTTATTCTTTTTAATGATGTCCAATAATGTTTTTTCGTATATCGTTGTTAGTTTTAATCCTATCCGGTCACTGGTGCGGGCACTGTCTTTCATGTATAATACAATTTGAGAAAGTGCAATGGTATCTGTAATATTGATAATTGGAGGCCTTTTGGCAATTGCATCTGCTTTCTTCGTAGCCGTATCCATTTTATAAACAATGGACTCGGGTGTAACTGTTTTTTCCGTTTCAGAATTACAATTCAATGAAAAGACGATCAACAGACTGCAGAATAAAATGTTTCTGATATTTTTTAAGCGTAAGTTTTCAACGAGCATGATTTTTTATTTGCTTATGATTGTCTGCTATTATTTACTACAAAGTAACGTCTTTGAATTTATTAAGAGATTATTATGCCAAAATTGCAAAAAGCCCGGGATTAAAATCATCAAAAAGTGAAATATGGACCAAACATCGGTTCAAAACTTTAAAATAAACCCGGCAAACAAAATTTGAGATTTTCCTTAAATGGTAATTTCCTGTAGGTTTGCAATCCGAAATTTGCAATATGTATAATATTACGTTTAGATTTGAACAGAAAGGACTGGAACCTGTGATCATTAAAAATATTGAACCGGATCAGTCAATATTGGAAGTGGCTCTGAAAAATGATATTGAACTTCACCATAACTGTGGTGGAGTTTGTGCCTGCAGCACCTGTCATTTATATGTAGAACAAGGAGATGGTTCTTTAGAGGAATTAAGCGATAAAGAGGAAGATTTTATCGACAGGGCGATCAATCCAAGACTAAATTCAAGACTGGGCTGCCAATGTGTATTGCAGGCCGGAAATGGAGATATTATTGTAAAATTACCCGACCAGACACAATTTTTAGGGGAATAAACAAGATCAAGTAAAATAATTTTAAATTTTTACGAAGATTTGAGTGTAAAAGTACAATCTGTTAGCCCATTCAGACAAACCCAATACTTTAGATCATGTAAAACAATAAACAGACAACTATAAAACCAATCACCAATGGCATTTGAACTACCCATTCACTGGAACGATTATGAGGACATAGCACTAAAGCTTTACGAAAGATTTGGTGACGATTTTGGAGAAGCAAAGATCTACCGCATCCGGTTTACTGATCTGTTGAAGTGGGTTTTAGAGATTCCTTCCTTTGCCGGCAAGCCGGAAGAGAGTAACGAAGGGCACCTCGAAATGATCCAGAGTACCTGGGTTTATGAATGGAGAGATGCCCAGAAATAATATTTTTTGCAAAGAACCTGTTTGTACATGATGCTTTCAGGTTTTTAAACATTATTTACAACTCAACCAAAGCAAAATGAACTTGCTTGCCAATTTTAAAAACATTAAAACATTCGTTTTGGATGTGGATGCTGTTCTTACTGATGGGATGCTTATCTTATTGGATGACGGACAAATGGCCCGCAGAATGAATATTAAAGATGGTTATGCCCTGCAACTGGCCATAAAAAGGGGTTATCATATTTTGATCATTTCCGGAGGTAGTTCCGATGCGGTTAAATTGAGGCTACAACGGCTTGGTGTAGTTGAAATTTTCATGAATGTTTCAGATAAAAAAACTGTTTTATCTGAATATGCAGAAAAATACAGTCTTAAATGGGACGAAATTTTATACATGGGTGATGATATACCGGATCTGCATCCCATGCAGTTGGTAGGATTGCCCTGTTGTCCGGCAGATGCTGTAGCTGAAATAAAAAGCATTTCGCAATATATTTCTCCCGTAAACGGTGGTTTTGGTTGTGTAAGAGATGTAATTGAAAAAGTGCTTAAGCTGAATGATCATTGGCATCCGGATATTTCTGTTACCTCAAAATAAAATACCGTTCTGATATTTTAATACCGGCCATTGGTTAATTTAGCTGCCTGATAACATTTGATGAAACTAATACGCGCTTTTTTAAAACTCATTCGTTGGAAAAATCTTTTTTTCATCGTCATCACACAATGGTTATTTTATTTTGTTCTGATCGCTTCCATGCACTTTAATGATATTGATTTCAAAAATCCCTTTTCTGCTCAACATGTATTATTCTATTTATTAATAGCCGCTTCTGTCCTGATAGCGGCAGCAGGTTATGCGATCAATGATTACTTTGATATGCATATTGATGCCGTAAATAAACCCGAAAAAGTGGTAGTAGGCAGAGAATTGAAACGCAGATGGGTTATTTTCTGGCATTTATTATTCTCCGTATCCGGACTTATATTAAGTCTGTATATCAGTTACAGAACAGGGAGCTGGATCATCGTAATTGCCAATGCAATTTGTGTTTTATTGCTTTGGTTTTACTCTACCACTTTCAAGAAAAAATTATTAACCGGGAATATTATTATTTCTGCACTTACAGCCTGGGTCATTGTTGTTGTTTATTTTTTTGCCGGTGCCGGGATAGCTAAATTTGATGTATGGAATGAAAATGCATATGCATTTGATGCAAGGAAACTTTTTAAATTTACTTTTTTATATGCCGGTTTTGCATTCATCGTTTCGCTTATCCGTGAAGTGGTGAAAGATCTGGAGGATATGCATGGCGATGCAAAATATCAGTGTAAAACAATGCCCATCGTTTGGGGAGTACCCGCAGCAAAAGTTTTTAATGCGGTTTGGATTGTGATTTGTATCGCATTATTGGCCGTAGTGCAGTTATACGCATGGCAGTCTGGCTGGTGGATCAGTGCACTTTATATAAATATCGGGATCATTCTGCCGTTGATATTTGTATTGAAAAATTTATACAATGCAGTTCTTCCTTCCGATTATCACAGGATAAGCAGGTTGGTGAAATTACTGATGCTCACCGGAATATTATCCATGTTATTCTTTAAATTTTTTGGCTGATGTTTAAGAAAAAAATCATTCTTGCATCACAATCACCCCGTCGCAAACAATTGCTGGAATGGGCTGAAATTGATTGTGAAATATTGGTAAGTGAAACGGATGAATCATTTCCTGCCGGACAAACTTTTGAGGAAACAGCCATTTTTATAGCCCGCAATAAAGCATTTGCTGTTAGCGAAAAAAATAAAATAAATATCCCCGTTCTTGCTGCCGATACCATTGTTGTTTGTGATGATCTGATCATTGGTAAACCAACAGACCGTGAAGATGCAATACGTATTTTACAAACACTTTCGGGAAAAGAACACCGCGTTATCACCGGTGTTTGCATTTTGAATGAGGATATTGAAATTGCATTTGCCGATATTACAAATGTCAGTTTTCATCCACTGACAAAGGAACAGATCGTTTTTTATGTTGATAAATACAAACCATTCGATAAAGCCGGTGCTTACGCAATTCAGGAATGGATCGGTGTAGTTGGGATCAAATCTATCAAAGGCGATTTTTATAATGTAATGGGGCTGCCGGTTAGCAGGGTTGTGCAGCATTTGAATTCATTATAAAAAAATCTGCCCTGTCAATCGTATTTTCTCTCCCTATTATTTGGGAAAAATACCTGCTGTTTCTGTTGATTTTCTCTCCGGATTTTCTTTCCAACATTTTATTTTTAAGGTCAACAGGGTTTTACCATAAGCTCAAATTGGAACTTTGTTCATGGGGTCGGCGAATCCCAAACATTTTAAAAAAAATATTGGCCAATGACAGAACGGTTGCTACAATATATCTGGCAGTTTCAATTTTATAATAAAAGTGAACTATTGACTACTGATTTTCAAACACTGGAAATCATAGATGTAGGCAGGTACAATACCAATCAGGGACCCGATTTTTTAAATGCCAAAATTAAAATTGCCCATACGATCTGGGCCGGCAGTATAGAATTACACATCAATACTTCCGACTGGCGTTTGCATAAACACAGTGCGGATAAAAATTACAACAATGTTATTTTACATGTTGTCTGGAATGATGATATGGATCTTGATCTGTCTTTTCCTGCTTTGGAATTGAAAAACAGGGTTTCAAAATTATTGCTGAATAAGTATGAGGAACTGATACAGTCAACACAGTTTATTCCCTGTGAAAAACTGGTTCATCTGGTTCCTCCAATAACCATTATCTCCTGGAAAGAAAGGTTGCTCATTGAACGGTTGGAGCAAAAGACCTTTAATATAAAATCATTGTTGAAACTGAACAAAAATCATTGGGAAGAAGTATACTGGTGGATACTTGCGAGGAATTTTGGGATGAAGATGAATGAAGATGCCTTTCAGCAAATTGCCCAAAGTATTCCATTTAGTATAATGGTAAAACACAGGAATCAACTGTTTCAGCTGGAAGCATTATTGCTGGGACAGGCAGGATTGCTGCATACTGAATTTCAGGATCAATATCCATTAAAGCTCGAAAAAGAGTTTCGGTTTCTGAAGAAAAAATATCAATTAAAAAATATGCATGATCCGGTTTTCTTTCTGAGGATGCGGCCTGCAAATTTCCCCGGTATCAGGCTCGCACAACTGGCTATGCTGCTGCATAAAAATCAGCAAATGTTTTCAGAAATAAAAGAATTAACAAATCTGAACCAGGTAAGAAAGCTGCTAAAGGTTACCGCCAGTGAATATTGGGATCATCATTATGTTTTTGATGAATCCTCTGATTTCAGTAAAAAAAAGCTCGGATCACAGATGATAAATAATATTATCATCAATACTATTGTACCTGTATTATTTGCTTATGGACATCTGAATAAAAATGAGCAATATAAGACAAGGTCACTTTCATGGATGGAACAATTGAAAGCAGAATCAAATTATATCTGTAAGGGCTTTGAATCGATAGGTTTTGAAAATAAATCTGCTTTTGATTCACAGTCATTGCTGCAATTAAAAAAACAGTATTGCGATCAAAAACGATGTTTACAATGTGCCATCGGAAATAAGATATTAAAGTGAATTTTACCAATTATAAGCAATCGATATTTCAATATCGGGATGGATACTTTTCATGACCGGGCAATGATCGCCGATCATTTGGAGGGTGTTTTTTTCATTTTCGGATATATTTAACTTCTCAGGAAATCGAATCGAAATGTCTATTTTACCAATACGTCTTGGGCTGCTGAGCATGTGTTTCGTTACTTCAATGCCCGTATTTTCCAGGTCAATTTCCATGTCATTTGCTCTGATTCCAATTGTTGTTATGATACAGGTTGCCAAAGCAACACAGACGGTATCTGTGGGGCTGAAACGTTCTCCTTTTCCCCGATTATCCGTAGGAGCATCAGTTTCTATCACTGTACCACTTTGTACATGTATACACTCACATCTCAGTCCTCCTTTATAAATGATTGCAGCTGTCATATCTTTGTTTTAATTGATTATAAAAATGGTTGTGCAGCAGTTCTTTATACAATTGAATCTAACTTAATGAACAACACAGTATTTTTGCATAAATTTACTTAAGTAAACAGAATACATGAAGAAATTATTATTAATTGCACTCACTGCCATTATGATCTTGCCGGTTGTTGCACAGGAAACCAAAAAGCAATCCAAAAAGGATCAGCGTAGACAACGCATCAATGCAATCATTAAACAGGAGGAAGAAGGAGTTATTAAGTATAGAAAGCATACAGCTTTCGGAGTTAAACTAACTTCTGATGGATATGGCGGTTTCTTTGAAATAGGAAGGGCACAAACAATTAACCGGGGGCTTTTATTTCAACTTGATATTGCCGAAAGACGACACCCGAAAGACGAAAAACAGCAGGTTTATTCCAATACAGCTCCTGAAATATTTGGTAAAATAAATTTCTTTTACCCGGTGAAACTGGGTGTTCAAAAACAATTTTTACTGGCCAATAAAGGGAACAAAAATGGTGTGAGTATTACTGGAAATGTCGGAGGTGGATTTGCTTTGGGTCTTTTAAGGCCTTATATGGTTGAAGTGGAAAAAGCAGGAGAACGTGTTTTTGTGCAATATAATTCAGCAGACAGTACTGATTATTTTTTAAATCCCGATACACATATCGGTGGTCCCGGTCTTGGAACCGGATGGAAATATTTAAAAGTAACACCGGGGCTTTATCTCAAGCCTTCACTCCGTTTCGATTATGGCAAATACAATGAAATGGTTTCAGCAATAGAAGTAGGGGTTGCAGCTGAATTTTATACAAAGAAAATTCCCCAGATCGTTTATGTAAAGGAAAAACAGTTTTTCTTTTCTGCCTATGTCTCTATCATGTTTGGCAGGAGGAAATAACTGCTTCCCGTAAGTTCTTATCTTTGCACCGCAATTCAAATATATTTTTAATGGCATGTGATACAGCAGCAGTTGAACAGAAAGTAAAAAAACCAGATTGGCTCAGGGTTAAATTACCCATTGGTGAAGAGTACAAACATGTGCGTAACCTGGTAGACCAGCATAAACTACATACTATTTGTGAAAGTGGCAATTGCCCGAATATGGGAGAATGCTGGGGTGCCGGCACGGCTACATTTATGATCCTGGGAAATATTTGCACACGGAGTTGTGGATTTTGCGCCGTTGCTACAGGCAGGCCCGATGCCGTTGATTGGGACGAACCGCAGCGGGTAGCCGAAGCCATTCATTTAATGAAGGTCAAACATGCTGTAATCACTTCTGTAGACAGGGATGAATTAAAAGACGGAGGCAGCATCATCTGGCAAAATACTATTCGTGCAGTTAAGTCGCTCAATCCTTTAACTACCCTTGAAACACTGATACCTGATTTTAAAGCACAAAAAGAGAATATTCAAAGAATTATAGACGCTGCCCCGGATGTGGTAAGCCATAATATTGAAACTTCAGAACGGCTTACCAAACAAGTACGTATCCAGGCAAAATACTGGCAAAGTATGGAAACACTGAAAATATTGAAAGCAGGTGGTATGCGCACTAAGAGTGGTATTATGCTGGGACTTGGTGAAGCAAAAGAAGAAGTGATCCAGACTTTAAAAGATCTTAATAACAATGGGGTAGACGTAGTAACCATTGGCCAGTATCTGCAGCCAACAAAAAATCATTTACCGGTAGCCCGTTTCATTCACCCGGATGAGTTTGGTGAATATCGTGAAATAGGATATCAAATGGGATTGGATTATGTAGAAAGCGGACCATTGGTTCGTTCTTCTTATCACAGTGAAAAACATGTGATACCGGGATGGGGAAGAAATAAATGGGAAGAAGAAAACAAAATATAATGAGAAAAAAGACATTTTGCCATCAAAATGTCTTTTTTTATGCAACATTCAAATTGAATTAATAACATTTTTATTAATTGGCATGATTTTTCTTGGTTTATCAGTGAATTAAAAATTGAACGTATGAAAAAGAACATCTTGATCTTAACAGCTATCGTATTGAGTTTTTCAGTGCTATTATTTTCCTGCAGTAAAGAAAACAGTAATAACGGTGATAGCTCAACCCTGCACATTCGTTTAACGGATGCACCCACGGTTTATGAAGAAGTGAATGTTGATATCAGGGAAGTGAGGGTGAAATTTTCTGATGATTCAACTTCTATTGGCTGGATAACTTTAAATACTTTTCCCGGAGTGTACAATTTACTCGATTATCAGAACGGAGTGGATACCTTACTGGCTACAGGATTGTTCCCGGTACAGGTTCTCAAAGAGATCCGTTTTATTCTTGGACCGGATAACAGTGTAAAAGATGCCGGTGTAGTTTACCCTTTAACTATACCAAGTGGTTCTGAATCGGGATTGAAAATAAAAGTCGATAAAAGATTACAGGAATCTTTGGAAACAATCATTATAGATTTTGATGCGGCATTATCCGTTATTAAAACAGGCAATGGCGATTATAAATTAAAGCCCGTTCTCAGGGTCAAATAAAGGGTTTATTCGTAATATAAAAAAAGCAATCTCAATAAATAAAATTTTGAGATTGCTTTTTTTGTGAATATTTTTTTTCAGTTTTTATTCCACATCCCATATCAATGCACTGGCTCCCAGAATAGCAGCATCCGATTCTTTTAATTCACTGAAAATCAGTTTAACCTTATTTCTGAAAATGGGCAATAGGTTTAATTCCATATGTTTCCTGGTTGGATTTAACAACAGGTTTCCTGCCTTGGTAAGTCCACCAAACAAAACAATGGTTTCCGGTGAGGAAAACATAATGAAATTAGCCAGTGATTCTCCTAATATCTGCCCGGTAAATTCAAATATCTGGTTGGCAATACTATCACCCTGCAAAGCACATTCATAAACGGATTCACTGGTAAGTTCATTCAGACTGTATTCTCTTAAAAGGCTGGATTCTTCGGGATGCCTTGTCAGCATTTCAATAGCAGTATCACGTACACCTGTAGCAGAAGCATATGATTCGAGGCTGCCACGTAAACCGGTACCATTGTGTAACCTGCCTCCGGGCCGGATGGTTGTATGCCCAAGTTCACCTGCAAACCCATCATGACCAACTACTATCTTTCCGTCTATAACAATACCGCTGCCAACACCTGTTCCAAGGGTCATGGTTATAAAATGCTTCATATTTTTACAGGCTCCATATTTCATTTCTCCCATAGCCGCTGCATTGGCATCATTGGTAAGCCTGGTTTTCAGGTTGAATTTTTTATAAATAAGATCAGCAATGGGTATAATTCCTTTCCATCTCAGGTTGGGGGCATATTCTATGGTTCCGGTATAAATATTTCCATTCGGAGCCCCCATTCCGATACCAACAAAGTGCTGCATTCCACCCGAACGTTTGATCATTGGCATGAGTTTCTTATACAGATCATCAATAAAATCTTCCACATGAATATGTTCACCACTAGGAATTCGATCCTGTTCCAAAATCTTTCCATCAAAGGTTACAATACCAAATTTGGTAGTGGTGCCTCCAATATCAATTCCGATTGCAAATTTTTCTTTCATGCTTTAATATTTTAATGACCGCTTGTAGATTCAGCTACTTCATAATCGATACCCTGATTCTTTAAAATGGATTTTACTGCCACTGCAAAAAATGCCAGGTAAGCAAAACAAACCACCGGAACCCAATAAGATTGGTGTATTCCTAGTACATCGGCAAGTTTTCCCTGAATAGGAGGAATGATACCACCTCCCAGGATCATCATAATTAAAAATGCCGAACCCTGTGTGGTATATTTTCCCAATCCGGCAATGGATAATGTAAAAATACAGGGCCACATGATCGAACAAAATAATCCACCACTTAAAAAAGCATAAATAGCAACAGTGCCCGTTGTTTGCGTTCCTATGATCATGGCTGTAACACCCAACAAGCCAAAAATAAGCAGTGTACGTGCGGGTTTATTGTTACTGAAATAAAATGCAATTATCTGAATGATGACACAAACAATATAATAATACAAAGGTTTCATGTCATATTGTGCAACCGTATTTACGCCAATGATGATCGCAAATGCAATTAGCGGAACAATGATCTGTAAAAGCAACTGTGCATTTTTGGAGAGCTTAAATGCAGATACTGCACCTGCCCACCTGCCAATCATCAAACTTCCCCAATACATGGAAATGTATGGTGCTGCTTCTGATGATTGTAGTCCTCCAAAACTTTCCTGTTTCAATAATTCACTTAAATTACTTCCGATCGCTACTTCCACACCTACATATACAAAAATGGCAAGCATACCCAGAACCAACTGCGGGTATTTCATCGCTCCCCAGCCAGTAGCATTTTTCTTTGCACTCATATTGGCAGCCAGTAATCCAATAACGACTACGGCTAACGCACCCAATAACCATTTCATGCGGTAAGATTCCAATGCATGTTTTTCTATTTCAGAAATTGTACTGAGGTCTGTTTTATAACTGTTGAAAACCGGAACAAACATGATGATAAGCAGGCCGGTCATGATCAATAAACTGTATAATGCTTTATTGGCTTTTTCTGTCTTCTCAATCATCACTCCTGCAGGAACTTTTTTTGATAAATAAAACATCAATGCCGCAGCAATGAATAATGCCCCAACACAACTATACAGTATGATGACCTTACTCAGGCTTAAAGCTGCTATCTTTTCATCTGTGATGGCAGCGGTAGTGCCAAATAAAGCAATTGCAACAACTATCGGCCCGATGGTAGTACCAAAAGAATTAATCCCGCCACCAAGGTTTACCCGGCTGGTTCCTGTTTTGGGATCACCCAATGAGATCGCAAAAGGCTGTGCAGCGGTTTGTTGAAGGGAAAACCCCAAAGCAACAATGAATAATCCTACCAGCATTCCGGCAAAAGTATTTGCATTTACTGCTATGATCATAGCTACAGCTCCCAAGGCTGAAAAAAGCAATCCATATACAATGCTTTTTTTGAAACCCCATTTGCCTACCAGGTCATTACCTCCGAAAGCGCCATAAGCGAATAATGCCAGGGCTCCAATGTAATAAGCGGTATAAAAAGCAAAATCGATGAGCTGACTCTGAAACTGATCCAGATTAAAATAGTGCTTACAAAAAGGGATGAAAACACTGTTCCCCGCAGCAATGAATCCCCAAAAGAAAAATACGGTAACCAGAGTACCCAATGCTCCGTAATTTGTAGGAATGGATGCGACTGTTTCTTCATTTGATAAATGATCTTTGTGTTCTGTAGACATACAAATTGGTTTGAATGTTGAAAATAACAAGAATTTTTATGAGATTAAAAATTAGTTTTTTAATTTAAGTGAAATCATAATGAATTTTTTAAATAGTTTTAGTTTGCTTGTTGTTAGCAATATCCTGCTTAAATTGAATAAATTTTAAAATAACTGAATGGAAATTTTACATGTAAGCGCCGAATGTTATCCAATGGCTAAAGCCGGTGGTCTTGCTGATGTAGTGGGTGCTTTACCGAAGTATCAACAAAAGTTAGGTCATTATGCCAAAGTGGTAATGCCCATGCACCGGACTAAATTTTTATACGACAATGAATGGGAAGTTTCACACAAGGGTAATTTTTCCATGGCATCATTCCAATTTGAATTTACCATAATCAAGGAGAAAACCAACAAACTCGGATTTGATCTCTACTGTGTGGATATTCATGGTTTACTTGACCGTGAAAAAATTTATAGTTATAACGACGATACAGAACGTTTCACCGCATTCCAGATCGCCGTTTTAGAATGGTTAAGTAAATGGGAACACCGGCCTGATGTGATCAATGTACACGATCATCATGCTGCGCTAATTCCATTTATGTTGCGAAACTGTTTTGCTTACAGGCATTTGTCTTCAATACCAACAGTACTTAGCATTCACAATGCACAGTACCAGGGTTGGATGAGCTGGGATCATGTAAATTATATTCCCACCTGGGATACCTGGAAATGGGGATTGCTTGATTGGAATAAAATGATCAATCCGCTGGCATGCGGAATCAAATGTGCTGATAAAGTGAATACCGTTAGTCCGGGATATATGAAGGAATTAATGAATGAAGCCAATGGATTGGAAAGTCTGTTCAATTATGAACAGGGAAAATGCAGTGGAATATTGAATGGAATTGATTATGCTGTTTGGGATCCGGAAAAAGATACTTATATTCTCGATAATTACAGTATCAGGGATTTTAACGAAGGGAAGAAGTTGAATAAAAAAAGCCTGTGCAAAGCGTATGCTTTTGATGAACATATTCCCCTGATCGTTTTTATCGGAAGATTTGTACAGGAAAAAGCAGCCGATCTATTACCTGCAGCAATTACGCAGGCTTATGAAAAAGAAGGGGCTGTTTTTAGTTGTCTTATTCTCGGTAGTGGTGAGGCTTCGATTGAATCAGCTTTACTTGCTTTACAAAATGAACGCATCGGGTATTACAATACACAGGTAATGTACAATGAAAAACTGAGCCACCAGATGTATGCCGGTGCAGATTTTATCCTGATGCCAAGCAGGGTAGAGCCTTGCGGACTAAATCAGCTGTATGCCATGCGGTATGGCACGGTGCCGGTTGTACGCCGCACAGGGGGATTAAAAGATACCGTTATAGATTTTGAAGAAGAAAATGGTTATGGTATTTGTTTTAATAATGCAAGTGTGGAAGATATTGTATATTCTATCGGCAGGGCAATCAACCTGTATAAGGATAAAAAATTGCTGGGAACAATCAGGAAAAGAATGATGGCGATCAACAACAGTTGGGAATCAAGTGCAGGGAAATATATTGATCTCTATGAATCAATTACACAATAATTAAATGAATTTTATGATCAGTAAACAAGTAGTAGCAGTTATATTGGGCGGTGGAGCTGGAAGCAGGTTATATCCTTTAACAGCAACTAGGAGTAAACCTGCCGTACCTATCGCCGGAAAATACCGTCTGGTGGATATTCCCATTTCAAATTGCATCAACAGCAATATCAACAGGATGTTTGTGCTTACTCAATATAATTCTGCTTCACTGAATAAGCATATAAAAAATACTTATCAGTTCAGTGTATTCAGCAGCGGTTTTGTTGATATACTGGCTGCAGAACAAACGCCCGATAGTCCGGGTTGGTTTCAGGGAACTGCAGATGCCGTAAGGCAATCACTCAAACATATCGACAAAAATGAATTTGAATATGTATTGATACTCAGTGGTGACCAGTTATATCAGATGGATTTTGCAGAAATGGTGAATAACCATGTCAATTCCGGTGCCGATATCTCCATCGCCACCATTCCGGTTGCAGAAAGAGAAGCAACTGAATTTGGTATTTTGAAAACAAATCAGCAAAATGTCATTACTTCTTTTATAGAAAAACCGGCCAAAGAATTATTGCCTGAATGGGTAAGCAATACCGGTGATGAAATGAATCTGCAGGGCAGACATTACCTGGCTTCAATGGGGATATATATATTCAGCAGGAAGATGCTTTTCAGCCTGCTGTACGATGAGAAAAAAGACGCAACAGATTTTGGAAAAGAGATCATTCCTGATGCCATAGAAAAATGCAATGTGGTCAGTTTCCAATACGATGGTTATTGGACGGATATTGGAAACATCTATTCTTTTTTTGAAGCAAACCTGGCTCTTACACTGGATATTCCGCCATTTAATTTATTCGACAATCAAAAAATGGTTTACTCACGGGCACGTATGCTTCCTCCTGCAAAGATCAGCGGAACCACTTTCAAGCAAACGATCATGGCCGAGGGATGTATCATTCATGCCGACAGTATTTTTAACAGTGTGATTGGTATCCGAAGCCGGATTGGAGCCGGAAGTAAAATTGTAAGCTGTTATATTATGGGCAATGACTTTTATGAAACCATTGAAGAAATTGCTTATAACTACGGCAAAGGAATCCCCCGCCTTGGAATTGGCGATAATTGCAGTTTAAGCAATGTAATTGTTGATAAGGATTCACGGATTGGTAATAATGTAACCATCACCGGCGGTAATCACCTGGAAGATTCTGAGCATTCCCTTTATGCCATTAAAGATGGAATTGTTGTTATTAAGAAAGGAGCCATTATCAATGATGGCTTTGAGATACCGGAAAAATAACAGAAACAGGATTTAATAAAAATGAACATGGATTAAAGTAAATGACTTCGATCATGATTAAATCACTTGTCCGATAGGCAGTTCATTAAAGTGAAGTATTCCAGTTAAGTTGTTCTATCCATTTTTGTGATTCGGGATCATCATCTCTTACCCATTCTTTTGTTCGCTCCCGGATGGTTTTTTTAAGACCATTGACTGTATAATATTTTTTTGAACTGATTGGTTTTATTGTATTCTCCTTTACATCATTTACCATGACCTTCGTTGCGATCCAGGATGCATACAACCTTGGGATCGTTAAACCAAGGATCATTCCCGGCAATCCGTTTATCGAACAGGGGCCACCGGAAATGGTGATCTCATCTGAATAAAATGCGAAAACATAAACACTGTCCATGATCTTGCCAATAGCTTTACGGCAATTAAAACCCGCAATGATCCTGTTCTCATTTGTCAATTGCCATTCTATCACCGGAATGGAATCTTCCACAAAAAAATCAGAACCATATACATTTTTCTGCATGATGAATTTACCGGCATTGTGATCAAAATACCATGCATTTTCCTCATCTGATTTTCTCAGCCATTCCGGTACTTTTTTATCTCCCCAATGATCGAATTTATAAATGCTCTTATTATTTGCAAAGGTAAATTGGTAGTAGCCGGTTTTAAATTGCGGCATATTGTCTTTCAGCATTTCTGCCCAGGAACTGTTACCCATCGTTTTCTTTATATTTACTTTTACTTCATATTCTACAACTGCTTTATTGATGAAAAGCTGTGCATCCAGTTGCTGAACAGATAAAATTAGTGTGGTGATTAAAATGATTCTTGTTCTCATTACAGAAAAAATTTACTGATTTAATTATTTTGTAGCAGAAGCTCCTTTGTTTTTAAAATCCCAGGTAAAACCAACCAGCCAATATCGTTGTAAACGGTCGTTCCGGATCTCTGATAAAGTATTGCCATTAAAACTTCTTTCTATTCCTATATTCTGATTAAGAATATCCCTCACTTTTACATACGCAGTAAATTCATTATTCTTAAATGTTTTTTGCAAACGGGCATTCCAGAACTGGTTAGTAAGATTGCTGCTGAACTGTTTGGTCTTTTGCCTTGCATCAAACTGATAATCGGTATTTATTGACCAAACCTTTTGTATATATACCGTTGCATCTACAGAAAGACTGTTTGTGTAATAATGAATTTTTGAACTGCTCTGACTGGTATTATTGCTGTTATAAGAGAAATTATTACTCAGAGATATGTCATATTTTTTATCTTTTGATTTGGAGAGATTCAAACTCAATCCGGCACTCAGATTTTTTGAAAAACTTGTTTTGTTATTGATAACATCGGCAAATTTGGAATAACTGACATTCGGATTGATGTTAAACCGGGTATCAATTTTTTTTATTTTAAATCCAAGCCCCGACCAGAAACTGATCGACAGGTTGCCATCTGTATTAATAGGCTGGGAAGTAGTTTTTGCAGAGTCAATATTTATGATCCTGTTATTCGTAATGGCATTGCTTGTTTGTCTAACATTAAAGGACTGGTACATCCACCTGTCTTTGATAAAATTGTAACTGTTGTGTGAAATATTGATCGAATTTGTAAATGATGGTTTCAGGTCCGGATTGCCGATATATTGATTAAAATAATCATTGTTATTTCTCAATGGTTGTAACTGGTTAATTGTAGGCTGTGTTGTGGAACCATTGTAATTAAATCTCAGATTGTGATTTGATTTGTAAGTATAATTGATACTTGCCGATGGAAAGAAATTGGTGTAATTGCGGATATAATCTTTATGAAATGAATTATCTATCAGATCAAAATGGGTAAATCCGAATCCGGAACCTATATTGATCTTGATCTTTTTATTGGCATAATTTAATTTTAAAGAAGGTTTGTTGATCGTAATGGCCTGATCAAAATCATTGGTCAATGAATCCACCTTTGTATCATATTTCCCCGAAGAAGTGGAATAACTATAAGTTGTCTGATTGTTTTTGCCGGTACTATAAGAAAGCTCATAACCGATTTCCATGGAATATTTTTTACTCAATGGTTCTGTATAAACGACCTTAGTTAAAACCTTTTGGGTTGATTTGTCATTATCTTTCATCTGATTCAGGTCCTGTGCTGTTGAAGGAATGCCATTGAAATAAGATTGGTTATACGATTTCAGGAAATTGGTTCCTGAAGTACCCAGATTATTCCAATCAGCAGTTAATGATAATGTTCTCCTCGCTTTTTTGAATTTATGTTTAAAAATAATATTTGCTGATATTGCGGTCTTATCGCTGTTGATCCTGGTGTTCCGTGTACTTGTATTTTTTAATACTTCAAAGTTGTCGGCAGTAACAGACTCTCTTGATTCTTCACTTTCAGTATGATAAAAATTGGCATTTGCAGTTAATTTCAAACTGTTCATTGAATCCAGTTTTACATCATATGTTCCTCTCAGTTTAAAATTATACCTGTTAACATAAGATTGATTTTTGGCATTTTCATTCAATGAAGTGTCATTTAACTGCGTTTGTATAAAGCTGCTGCCGTTATTATTATAAACCTGGCTGTTGAATTTGGGAGAAAAGTTAACAGACGTTTTATCATTCCATTTATTACTGTACTGCACACCTGCATTAATGTTTTTAATAAATCCATTTTCAGTATTCACTTCAGCTTCATCATCAGTTCCGCCTCCGCGAAACATGTATATTCCGCCGCCGTCCTCATCCAGGCTCATACTGTATTCATCTGATGTTCCACCATACTTTTCATTGTCCTGCCAGCTCAAACCATCCTGTCCGGTATTTCCATTGAGCAGGAATGCAGAGAATTTACGCTTTCCCTTAAAGGAACTGAACATTAAATTATTATTATACCTGTTATCAATATCTTTTATTAATCCGCCTGATAATCCTATTTTTCCAAAATAACCCGTTTTCCTGTTTTCTTTTAATTTAAGATTGATGGTTTTTTTTGTCTGACCATCATCAATCCCGGTAAATTCTGCCTGGTCACTTTTTTTATCAAATACCTGTACTTCCTTAACAGCATCTGCTCTTAGATTTTTTACTGCCATGCCAGGGTCATCACCAAAAAACTCTTCCCCATCTACCAATACTTTTTCCACAGTTTCTCCCATGGCTTTTATCTGACCGTTTTTATCCACCTGGATACCGGGTAGCTTTTTTAATAACTCTTCCACATTGGCATTGGCACTCACTTTAAAACTATCTGCAGTATAAATAGTTGTATCTCCTTTGATTCGAATAGGGCTTCCGCTTTTAAGAATTATTGCTTCCAGTAACTTACTCTTTGGTGTTAATGAAATGCTTCCCATTGTTTTATTTGTTTCACCCATTTCAATATTATCAACATAATCTGCGAATAACGGATGCATAACCATCAGGATATATTGCCCTTTTTGTACATTAAGGAGTTTAAATGAACCATTTGCATCAGTTCTTACAAAGCTTTTGATTACGGAGTCTCTTGCTGATAATAACGCAACAACTGCATTTTTAACAGAGCTGTGGGCAGTGGTATCATTGATCTGACCACTGATTTCAAAAGATTGTGCATAGCCAGATATCGAAAACAGGAAACAAAAAAAGATACTGAAAAATGTAAGCCGCATGAAGTTAGTTTTAGGGGGGAATCAGTATTATTAAATAAAGATGAAATATTTAATTCGATAATGTAAACTTACAATTCTTAAATTTACGTTGATGGAGATTTTTATAAAGAGCCTGATAAACTTGATAAATGGCATTTGAAGACGAGCATTTTATTGATACTGCCAGGCATGTCTGGGTTTATTCCTTTTTTCAGGATGAAGATATCATCCGGTTTAAAGAAGGCCGGCTTTTTAATGCCTACGAAAAATTCGGCAGCCATAAATTGCGTGTACTCGATACAGATGGATATTATTTCGCAGTATGGGCACCTCATGCAACAGCTGTTTCTGTTGTTGGTGAATTCAATGGATGGAAAAAACAATTGCATCCATTATATCCCAGGATCGATAAATCGGGTATTTGGGAAGGGTTTATCCCCAGGCTAACGAAAAGAACAAAATATAAATATCATATATCGGCCCCCGGAGATTTTGAAGCCGATAAAGCCGATCCGTTTGCAAACTACTGTGAATTACGGCCCGATACTGCATCCATTACCTGGGAATTTGATAAAAGCTGGCAGGATACTGACTGGATGGCCAACAGGAAAAAATACAATGCATTGAATGCTCCCTGGAGCATTTATGAAGTTCATCTTGCAAGCTGGATGCGGCCTGAAAAAAACAAAGAAGAAGCTTACAATAGTTATGATGAAATTACAAGCCGGTTGGTGCCTTATGTAAAATCTATGGGATTCACCCATGTGGAATTTATGCCTGTGATGGAGCATCCTTACGACGGCAGCTGGGGATACCAGGGCGCAGGGTATTTTGCCCCAACATCACGGTTTGGCACACCCGAAGCATTTATGCACCTGATTGATACTTTGCATGTGAACGGGATCGGTGTTATCCTTGATTGGGTGCCTTCACATTTCCCGCATGATGCGCATGGATTACATGTTTTTGATGGTGCTTATACTTATGAGTATGAAGATATGCGTAAAGGTTACCATCCCGACTGGAATAGCTACATTTTCAATTATAAAAGGGGAGAAGTACAATCTTTTCTTTTGAGCAGTGCTCATTTCTGGTTAAATAAATACCATGCAGATGGCATTCGGGTTGATGCGGTAAATTCTATCATCCGCCTCGATTTTTCCAGAAAGGAAGGGGAATGGGAACCCAATGAATATGGCGGGAATGAAAATATTGAAGCCATCGGGTTTTTAAAAAATTTGAATACAATACTATATAATGAATTCCCCGATATTCAAACGATCGCAGAAGAAGCATCCGACTGGCCGGGGATTACTTTGCCGGTTAGTGAAGGTGGTTTTGGTTTTGGTATGAAATGGATGATGGGCTGGATGCATGACAGTTTTAAATATTTTAAACTGGATCCGGATAAACGCTTTGCTGAACAGGATAAATTCACTTTTAGCATCATGTATTTTTACGATGAAAAATTTATGCTGCCGATCAGTCATGATGAAATTGTTCATGGCAAAAGTCCTATGATCTATAAAATGCCCGGCAATGAATGGGAACAGTTTGCCAATCTGCGTTTGTTTTATACGTATATGTACACACACCCGGGGGCAAAACTGCTTTTTATGGGCAATGAATTCGGCCAAACAAGTGAATGGAATTATAAATCTGAACTGGATTGGGAATTATTGAATTATGATTCACACAACAAATTACAGAAATGTGTAAAAGACCTCAACCATTTATATAGGAACAATCCGGCTTTATATGAATTTCAATTTGAACCAAAAGGCTTTGAATGGGTAAACCTGGATCACCGGAATGAAGGCATTATTGCATATAAAAGAATGGGTAAACTTGAAGCGGATGATATGCTTATCGTATTGAATGTGTCTAAAAATAATTATACGGATTTTAAACTGGAAATTAAAGGTAAAACCAGTTGGAGAGAAGTGTTTAACAGCAACCACATTTCCTATTGGGGGAATGCAGATTTTGAGCGGCCAGAATTGTCTGCGGAACTTATTGATAAAAAAAAGAAGATCTGTGAAATAAAATTTGGTATCCATGCGTTATCAGCTATAATATTCCAATAACCGGTCTATTAAACCTAGATAACACCATGCGAAACCTATTAACCATCATACCCTTATGGGTAGCCTCCTCATTGTGTGCACAGAATACCGACAGTTCAAATTTCTACTATTCCAAAGCGATGACTGAGAAAGAAGCCGGCCGTTTCCTGGTAGCATCTCAATATTTTGCTAAATCGATCCAGTTTGATAAAACCAATAAAGATGCCCATTTGCAGGATGGTTATACGCATCTGGCCATGAAAAAAACCGATAAAGCGATTTCATGCTTTACCGCTTTATATGAATTGGATTCAAAGAATAAGACCGCCATTGAAGAATTGATGGGATTATATCTTAGTTACCGCCAGTATGACAAAGCAATAGAATTTGCGGAAAAATGTACTGATTGCAAAGGCAGTCAACGTTTACTGGGGATAAGTTATTACCAGAAAGAGGATTATGCCCAGGCAGAGAAATTCCTTGCCAATGCACTGCAAACAGACCCCGATGACATTGAAGTAACGTATACCATGGGACGCAATTACCTGGATATGGAAGATTATAAAAAAGCAGTTATATTTTACAAAAAAGCGGTTCAGATGGATGAAACAAAGAGTGGATGGATGTACGAACTGGGGCTGATTTACTATACACTCAATGATTATAAAAATGCAATGTCCTCTTTTGAGAATGCAGAAAAACGCGGTTATAACAGATCAATAGATTTTACAGAAAATCTTGGTTATGCTTCACTATATTCCGGTGAATATGAGAAAGGAGAAAAATTATTGCTTGATATCTGGAAAAGAAAACCCGGAAACAAAGACATCATCAGAGATCTGGCTGAAATCCTGTATCAGCAAAAACAATACGACAGGTCGCTTTCTCATTGTCAGAAATTAATGGAACTGGATATGAAAGACGGTAAAGCACTTTACCAGGCCGGTCTTTGTTTTCAGAAAAAAGGGGAGAAAGACCGTGGACAACAGATGTGCGATAAAGCAATCCAAATGGATCCTTCATTGGAAAGCCTGCGCAGAAAAAAAGAAATGGTAGGTCTGTAGAACTTTGATTGTTTATAAATCACCGTAGTCTGCACAAAATATTTCAGCCATCATACATCTGGCACTGCCGCCGCCGGCAGTTTCAATGGAATGCAGTGATGCATGAATCAAGCGGTTGTATTTCGACAAAATGCTTATCTGATCGGGTATCAGGGATTCAAAAGCCCTTGTTGACATGACCAATAATTTTTCATCATCCGCATTTTTTATCTGCAACATATTTCCCGCAAAACTGTTTACCTGCTTTAAAGAAATATCTACGATCTCTTTTTTTGTTTGCATTAAACTTACAATCACTTTTTCCTTTTCTGATTTATCTGTTATGGACTCCAGGCAGATCACAGCAAATTTATCAGCAATACACATCATCACATTTGTATGATAAATGGCTGTTTCATTTTCATCTGTTGCATTAAATATCACAGAAGAATAATTTGTTATCCGGCAGAATTCATTCAGTAAACCCACATTGGTCCTTGGTGAATTACAAGCATATGCGATCTTATTTTCCCGGTCGAGGACCATGCTGCCGGTTCCTTCTAAAAAAATATTTTCATTTTCATAATGGCTGAGATCAATAATGTCTTTAATTAGAAATTTTTCACTCAACACATCAAGTACGGATGGCTTTCTTTCTTTTCGCCTGTTGGAGGCATACATCGGGTAAAGAATAATATTTCCGTCTTCATGAATAGATATCCAGTTATTGGGAAAAATAGAATCAGGTGTAAAGGGCTCTGCTGTATCTTTTATTACAGTTACATTCACTTTATTTAACCGGAGTACCGAAACAAGATCATTGAATTCTTTTAACGCATACTCCTGAATGTTTTTTTTTGTATTTACCTGGAAGCTGTTATTTACAGCTGTTTCCGCATTAAAACCAAAATTAACCGGTTCGATCATTAAAATGTTGGATGTGTTTTGCATGTGCCTGATTAATGGATCTTACCAAACGCCATTTCCCCTGCATTGATAGCTACCTGCAGGTCATTTTCCCTGGGAGGAATGGGGCAATTATAACCTGTTGCATAAGCACAATACGGATTGTAAGCTTTGTTGAAATCAATTATTAATGCATTGTCTTTGATGTCCTCAATTGTAAAGTCAAGGTATTTCCCACCGCCATAACTTTTTTCTCCGGAATTAAGATCGGTAAATGGGACAAACAAATAATTCCTGTACTGTGTATCTGCCATTAATTGTTTGCTCTGGTATACGGTCAGTTGCAATGATATTTTATCTATTGTAAAACTCAATATCCCATATTTGAAATATTGCTGGGTTTTGGCACCGGAGGTTTTCATGATAAAACCAGTGCTATCGTCTATTTTTTTGAATACTGCGGGTACTTTATATTTTTCAT
>JBBKWV010000090.1:0-19673 GCA_037969135.1 Ferruginibacter sp. | reverse complement strand
TGGCGTCGCACTCTTGTACAATATTACTTTATTCAGCTTAAAACCTGTCCAAAGTTCGGTACTTTGACAATGTTTTTGATAAAATACAGGATGTTTATCTTTGCCGGATGTCTAACAAGAGAAATATCCGTGAGATGAGTTTAATTGAACTCAAAGAATACTTTGAATCCATCGGCGATAAAAAATTCCGTGCAATACAGGCATATGAGTGGATTTGGAAAAAAAATGCCCGGCATTTTGATGATATGAGTAATCTTTCTCTCGATCTCAGAAAAAAATTAGCGGAAGATTTTGAAATGAACGCCATTACGATTGATGTTACTCAAACAAGCAACGATGGCACCATAAAATCAAGGTTTAAAACACATGACGGCCATCTGCTCGAAGGGGTGATCATACCAACAGAAAAAAGAAATACCGCCTGCGTTTCCTCTCAGATCGGCTGCAGCCTGAGTTGCAAATTCTGTGCAACAGGATTAATGGATCGAAAGCGTAACCTGCATTTTGATGAAATTTATGACCAGGTTGCTTTATTGAATGAACAAAGTGAAAAAATTTATGGAACCAAACTGACCAATATCGTATATATGGGAATGGGTGAGCCTTTGTTGAATTATAAAAATGTTTTAAAATCCATAGAGAGAATTACGGCTTCCGACAGTATGGCCATGAGCCCGAAACGCATCACCGTTTCTACTGCAGGTGTTGCTAAAATGATCCGTCAACTGGGCGATGATAAAGTGCGGTTTAATCTGGCACTTTCTTTACATGCGGCTACAGATGAAAAGAGAAATAAAATAATGGCCATCAATGAAACAAATAATATTGCCGCCCTCATTGATGCGCTTAACTATTTTTATGAACAAACAAAAAATGACATAACACTGGAATATGTTTTGTTAAAAGGGGAAAATGACAGTCTGGAAGATGCAGAAGAACTGGTAAAAGTATACCGCAAAATACCCACTCACCTGGTAAATGTTATTGAATATAATGCAGTTTCAGGCATCCCGTTTGTAAAATCAGATGAAGACAGCACCCAATTATTCACTGATTACCTGGCTAAACACAAAGTAAATGTGCGGGTGCGCCGCAGCCGTGGAAAAGATATTGATGCGGCCTGCGGTCAACTTGCAAATAAGGATAAATCATTGGTATAAACCCATTTAATATTTGCCTCATATTAAACCAATGGGAATTTACCCGGTCTAGACTAAGTGCAAATAACGTAGAACATTTGCATCATTCGTTTATAAAAGTTTAAAACACATGAAAATGAAAAAATTAATCTCAGTCATATTGGTCTCTATAATTTGTTTCTCTGTTTCAGCGCAGGAGAAAAAAGCAGTTCCCGAAAAGAAAGTTATGGGGCAGCAAAAAATGAGACACGGAGACAAACATCGGTCACATCAAATGATGAAAGGTATTGAACTCACAACAGAACAAAAAAATCAGCTAAAGGCAAACAGGGAGGAATACAGAAAAAAAATTCAAGCTCTTAAGCAGGATGAGCATATTACGCTGAAAGATTTTACGGAGAAGAAAGCTATCCTTGATAAGGACATGAAATCAAAAAAATTGGCATTATTGACTCCTCAGCAAAAAAAGCAAGTGGAATTAAATAAAATAGAAAGGGAAAAGCAACGCATGGAGCGCAGTAATAAAAAGTTTGAAGAGATGAAAACCACACTTTCTCTTACTGATGACCAGGCTAAAAAATTAAAAACCCAAAATGAATCGGCAAAAGCTTCCATAAAAGAAATAAAAGAAAATGAGACTTTAAGCAACGAGGAAAAAAAAGATAAAATGATAGCAATCAGGGAAGCAGTAAAAGCTGAACGGAAAAACATTTTAACTGCAGATCAGCTTAAAAAAATGGAAGAGATGAAAGCCGAAAGAATAGAAAGACATCAGAGGCATGGCAATAAATAATCAATAAAAACATCATGATACAAAAAGCGCTGCAATTGTTGCGCTTTTTGCTTTCAAAGCCTCAATCCCACTTCCGACCAGCAAAATTGGTTATCTTCGCAGCTCATTACTGTTGCAAAACAGCATAAATATTCAAAAAATGAGTCAGGCTCCGTTTAAAAAATTCATAGCTCCCAAAAAAAACAGCGTTAAAAAAGAGGAAATACGTCAGGAAAAAAAGAAATACAGGAAAGAAAAAAACGCTTATTTCGACAAACTAAAAGAAGAAAAATACCAGGCAAGGATGGCTGCCAAAAATCCCGCTAAAAAAATTGCAGAACCGGCAAATATTGCAAAAAAGGAATCCGCCGTTTCCGGAAAGCAAAAACCGGTGCCGGGTCAAAAAACAACAGATGTTGTTATGCCGCTGAATAAATTTTTAGCACATTGTGGCATTTGCTCAAGAAGGGATGCAGTAGAACTTATCAGCAATGGAAAAGTGAAGATCAATGGAGTTGTGGCAACAGAACCCGGTTACAAAGTTCAGCCTGATGATGAGATTATATTCAATACCAAAAAATTATTCGTCACCAAAAACCTGGTGTATATTTTATTAAATAAACCAAAAGATTATATAACAACCACTGAGGACCCTCAAGGCAGGAAAACAGTCTTACAACTGATCCAAAAAGCTACTGAAGAAAGAATTTACCCCATTGGACGTTTAGACAGAAACACTTCAGGTGTACTGCTGTTGACCAATGATGGCGACCTTACCCAAAAGTTATCTCATCCCAGTTACGAAATAAAAAAGATCTATGAAGTAAAACTGGATAAAGTATTGACCAAGGCGCATTTCGAAAAAATTGTTTCCGGTTTAATTCTGGAAGATGGGCCAGTAACAGTGGATAGTCTTGCTTATGCTGATTCAAAAGACAAATCAATCATAGGAATTGAAATCCACAGTGGCCGCAACCGGATCGTACGCCGCATCTTTGAAAACCTGGGTTATGATGTGAAAGGACTCGACAGGGTTATGTATGCCGGTCTTACCAAAAAAAATGTAGAACGGGGTAAATGGCGTTACCTGGCAGAAAAAGAAATAAGGATACTCAAATACCTTAATGCTTCAAAAAAGAAATAAAAAAAGCTTTGGCAAAAAATACTTTACAGATCATTTTTGAAAATGATGACTTTATTGCAATAAACAAACCTGCCGGATTGCTTTCTATCCCGGACAGGGAACAGTCGGAAAAATCCCTGAAGGAAATGCTGCTGGATAAGTATGGCATCATCTTCACCATTCACAGGCTCGATAAGGATACCAGTGGCCTGTTGATCTTTGCAAAGAATGAACTGGCGCATAAATATTTCTCTAAACTTTTTGAAGAAAGGAGAGTGGAAAAATATTACCTGGGGGTTGTAATAGGGCAGCCGGAAAACAGCAGTGGTTCTATTGATGCTTCCATTTCAGAACATCTCCAGCAAAAAGGTCTCATGACCATACACAGGAACGGAAAAGCATCGTTAACAAGCTATGAGGTCATAGATGCAAACAAGAACTATTCACTTGTTTCCTTTCAATTGCATACCGGCCGCACGCACCAGATACGGGTTCATGCAAAACATTTCGGACATCCGCTGGCATGTGATCCATTATATGGTGATGGAAAACCGATATTGCTTTCTTCCATCAAGAAAAAATTTAAACTGAGTAAGCACGACGAAGAGGAAAGGCCGATGATCAGCCGCCTGGCTTTACATTCATACAAACTGGCCTTTGAAGATATGCAGGGAAAAAAGATGGAACTGGTTGCTGAAATGCCCAAAGAATTTAAAGTGCTGATGATACAACTTAAGAAAAATATCTGATCAGTCCAATTATCCGGAAGAAGCACGTTTTACAAACCCTTTTCCAAAACGGTTCTTTACTTCGTCAATCGCTTTGTATAAATCGGATTTACGTTCAGTATCATTGAATAAATTTGCCTGTACCGCATCATTGGTCATCTCACTCAATTTAACTCCAATCAATCGAATGGGTTCTCCTTTTTTATATAATTTTTGAAACAAATCATACACAACAGGTAAAATTTCATCGTCAACATTTGTGAATGGAATTGATTTTTGCCTGGAATTGGTTTCAAAATCAGGATACCTTATTTTTACAGCAACACATCCTGCTACTTTTCCATCTCTTCTAAGTTGAAAACATATTTTTTCGGTTAGCCTTACCAGTTCTTTTTTTATGAATGGCATATCCGTCTTGTTTTCATCAAAAGTATTTTCAGATGAAATAGATTTTGCTTCATGATATGCCGAAACAGTTCCATGATGTATTCCCTGGCTTTTATACCAAAGATCAACACCCCATTTACCCAGCCGCTCTTCTAAAACATCCAAACCTGTTTCACTGATCTGCCGGATAGTTTCAATACCCATTGCCTTCAAAACAAGATTGGTTTGTTCGCCCACTCCCGGAATGTTTTCAACCGGCATCGGTGCAAGAAATTCTTTCTCCTTCCCGGCAGGAATTTGTAAATATCCATTGGGCTTTGCCTGATTGGTTGCCATTTTTGCGATCATTTTATTGCTGGCCAGGCCGAAAGAAATGGGAAGTTTCGTTTCATCCATAATTTGCTTTCTCAGATCGATCGTCCATTGCAATGGATTGAAAAACTTTTCCATTCCGGAGAGATCAAGATAAAATTCATCGATAGAAGCTTTTTCAAACAGGGGAGCTTTTGCTGCTATGATCTGGGTTACCCATCTCGAATATTTACTGTAATCTGTGTGGCTTCCCTTTAAAAAAATAGCATCGGGGCAAAGTTGTTTTGCTTTAGTTGAAGGCATGGCTGAATGGATACCGAATTTACGGGCCTCATAACTACAGGCAGCAACTACGCCCCTGTCGGCGCCACCTACAATAACAGGTTTGCCTTTTAATGAAGGGTCATTTAATATTTCTACTGAAACAAAAAATGAATCCAGATCAAAATGTGCTATAATACGTTCGGTTTGAGTCACAGTAAAATGTATTTATGAAATCCTAACCGTATATTTCCAACAACCCATCCGGCAATTCAACAAAAACTTTTTTATTCTTTTTATCCAGTTTAACCAGGCTTGCTTCGTGTATGGGTATCAGTGCTTCGTTTCCCTTATATATGATCGTACACAATACCTGGTGAGGTTGTTCAATAACTTCAATTATTTCTCCTAAGTCTGTATCTCCATCAATCATGTTATAGCCAAGCAAAGCAATCGGAGCTGCTTTTGCGGCAAATTTTTTGAAATCAGCTTCTTCCAGCCAGGCAAGTTTGGGTGTAAGTTTTCTGGCAATTTCCTTGCTGTCAATCCCTTCAAGTTTGATGTACGTTTCTGACTCACTTTTTATGGAAGTCTTTTCAACAAAAAAAGGAAGAAAATTATCATTGGATTCTTCAATATAAATAATTTCGAGCCCTTTGAGTGTTGTTCTTTTACCCAGGCTATGTTGTAATACGAGATCGCCATTTAAACCATAACTGGCAGCAAATTTTCCTATTTTAAAATATTCGGGCATGGGTGCAAGTTACTTGATTTGGAAAAATAGTTGCAGTAGCATTTTTTCAAGAATAAAAAAAGTCCCGTCAAAATAACGGGACTGAATGAATTAACGGAACAGAGTGTTTATTCTCCTGTTTTGGTTTCTTCAGATGCTCCTGCTTCAATGGAAGATTCTTCCGGTGTAGGTACAGGCGCTTCTTCTGTTTTTTCTGCAATTTCGACTTTCTTTACTACTGGAATATCACGACGTTCGTTACGTGCTTTTTTATGAGCACCCTGACGCCTGGACAGATTTGAATCATGTTCCTGGCTCCATTTAGTGAACTTTTCCATTGCAGTAGCTTCATCGAACAAACCTAAACCTACTCCACGTAACAAATGCTTTAGGAACAACACACCTTTAAACGAAAGGATACGACGAACAGTATCAGTGGGTTGAGCACCTTTCTGCAGCCAATCCAATGCCTTCTGACGATCGATCTGGATTGTAGCCGGAACGGTCAGGGGATTGTATGAACCTAATTTTTGAATAAACTTTCCGTCGCGAGGGCTACGGGCATCTGCGATAACGATGAAATAGAATGGTCTTTTCTTTGAACCATGTCTTTGCAATCTCATTTTAACAGCCATAAAAAATAGAAATTTTCTTGGTTGTGAATAATAGGGTTTCTTTTAACCTTAAAAAAGGAAAACAAAGATAAGTACCCTGTTGTGATTATCCAAATAAATGGGAATTCAAAGGCAATTGCAGTATAAATGATGCTTATTTACGTTTCCCAATGCGGAACATCCGGGATAAATTAAAACCAAATCGTATATCTCCTTTGAAGAACTTGCCATAGGTTTCGGTAATGAAAGCCCTTTCATTCATTCCGGTAGCATTGGTAAAATGCAATTGAAATACATGGCCGGAAGTTTCAATATCTACCCCGACTGATAAAGGATCGGTATTGGAATGAGTTAATCCGTTCATTACATGATGATAATCAACTGTAAAAGCCATGCGCCTGCTAAATTTATATCTGGCACCTCCTCCTATGGAAAAAATATTTCTCTCTGTTCCGCTTATTGGTAATTTACTGTATACCCATATCGGGCTCAATTGAAATGAAAATCTATTGCTGAATTTTCTTCCGGCAAGTATTTGAAAGTACCCCGAAGACCTGTCGGAAAAATCTGGTTTATCAGTTGCAAAGGACTCTTCAGTCCATACCATCCCTCCTGCCACAAGTACCAAAGAAATTGGCTTAGCTTTTGCTCCGGTACTTTGCTGCATCAGCCTCCCTTTTACAAAAATATCCACCTCTTTTCTATAAGTACTCCGACCAATACCAACGGTAAGATCATTGCTGATACCATAATCGAAACTCATCCTCATAGAAGCCTGATCCAATCCAAAAAATTGTTTTATCCCGTCTTCTACAAAACCAAAGCGATGCAGAATCCTGAAATTCAGTTGTCCTTTATAGAGCATATCAACAGCATGTGCATTGATCACACGGGTAGAATTAAATACTTCATACAGTTTTCTTGTTGAGACTGCAGAATCCTCTGCAACCATTTTTAAAGATGTTTTTTGAGCATCAACAGTTAGTAACGACCAGCAAAAGAAAATTGAAAAAAATATTTTCATACGTAAAGTTGAATCCCGAATTAATCTGTTAACCGGCCACCGGCATTTATCCAGTTTGTAATAACTGCTTTTTCACCAACTGTAAGTGGAGGCCCTCCGGCAGGCATTGTACCTTCATCAACTGCTCTTACTTTTATTCTTACCTGATTGTTTACAATATTGCAATCAGGTTCCCAATTCTGTCCTCCATTCTGTAACGCATTGTTATGACAACTCTGGCATTTTGCAGTAACCAGATTTCTAACCTGAGTAAAAAGTACCCCTCTGGTTCCAGTAGCGATAGTAGCAATAGCCGACTTTTCACATCCATCTGTATCCCTTGCTATGACTGTATAATTTCCGGGAGAAAGGTTACTAAACATTCCGGAAGCCTGGAAGCTGCCGGAAGCATTTAATTTATATGTAAACCCGGTACTTCCTGTTGCACTTGCAACAATATTACCATCATTGCTACAACCAGTAGATGCTGAAGTGGCCGCAGAAATCGTGATCGTTTTTCCCGCACACGGATCATTGGTGCCTGCTGGTGAATTTGGATCGCTTTTACTGCAGGAACCTATTCCTGCTATTGTAAACGAAACAGCTAAAAAATAAAAAATCTGCTTCATAAAAGTTGGTTTGTTATCAATACGTCCACACAACTTTATGGGTTGCTTTACAGCAATTTTATTTTTTCTTTGGGAGATTAAATTTCAATCCCAACATTATTTCTGAAGAATATAATTTCACTGTTCCTTCACCTACACCCGCCAGCGGGATGGCAACTCCGGGTGAGACATTTAGAGACAAATTGTTTGAGATTTTATATTCAACACCTGCAGCAATTCTTAATACAGAAAAAAAGTGCTTGTTTCCATTATAACTCACATTGGCATGATAAGGGTTTCCATACCTGTAATAATAATATTCATAGTCTTCTTTTTGCATGATGTAAGAAGACAAACCCAGTGATGAATATACATTCCATTTTTTTCCTGAATTAAAATCATATCGCAGCAGCAATGGAATTTCATACACTTTACAATTTGCATCTATTTCAGTTACTTTTACTGTATTCCAGTATGTGCCTTGCTTAAAATTATAATCTTTCGGGCCGGCTACATATTTTTTAGTACTCGCAAAAAAACCTGTCTGTAAACTGACGTTATTGGAAAACTGGTATCCGATTATAATCCCTGCCCTTGAGGCAATTTTTTGAATTGAAAGCAAATTAACCCCATTGCCTTCAACTCCGGCCTGGGCAATAATATAAAATCCTTTTTTCTTTGGGCTGCCTTTTTTCTGGCTGACTATTGCCTTATTCGAATCTGCCAATGCAGTTATTTTATTCAACTCTTTTTTATTGACAGTATCCTGTTCATCCGTTTTTGTAATTTGAATGAGTACATCTGACTTCGTAAACTCTGTCTGTTGTTCTATCAAATTATTCATTAATTCAACGGGCATTTTCTCTTCTTTACTCTTCAGCTTTGCGATTGCATCCTGACCTGTTTCATCCTCACCGGTTTCAGCAAAAGGAACACTTCCTTTTATAAACATCCCCGATTTACTTTTTGATTTATCCCCTTTTTTTCTTTTTGAAAAGAGTTCAGGCTCATTGTTCTTTGAGCCTTTTTCTGATTTCACATCAGTATTACTATAAGATTTTTCAGCAATCACAGTCTCGCCATTTTTTTCATTCAGGTTTACCGGTTCGTTATTTAGATCACCTGAAACAGGACCAATAGTCTGGTTGGAGGTTGTTTTGTTCTGCGCAAGATGATCCGTTTGATGCATGACAGAATTATTATTTTTATTTTCAGTTCCTGCTGTGTTTTTTTCAAGACCAGATTCATTTTGAAAGAAGATAAATGTACCTGCAGTAATAATAAAAACTAAAGGCAGCCCCCACCTCAGCCAAAAAAAAGCAGGTCTTTTTCTATCTTTATCTTTATCAAGAAGCAGTTCCATTTTCTCCCATGATCTTTCATCATAGGCTGGTTCAGCATCCTGAGCCGCATTTTTAATGATCTCCTCGATATGGTTAAATGACTTTTTGTTCATAATATAAATCAGTTTCCTGAAGCATTTTTTTAATATTCATTCTTGCTTTTGCAAGATTAGATTTTGAGGTTCCCACTGTTATGCGCAACTGTTTTGCAATTTCTTCGTGCTTAAACCCATCTATGACAAACAAATTAAATACTGCTTTATAAACGGGTGACAATCGCTGAATAATGGCCATTAATTCCTTGTATGTCATACTGTCTATTGCAGATTCCATTTCATCAGCTGTATTTAACTGATAATCTGAAATTTCCACTATCAAAAAACGTTGATTGTTTTTTCTTAAATGATCAATAGCCGTATTGATCATTATCCGTTTCATCCAGCCTTTTAGTGAAGCCTGTAAATCGGAATACTGAGGGTTAAATTTATGCAGTGCTTTAAATACTTTTAACATTCCGTCATTAACAATTTCCACAGCATCATCCGGATTGTTACAATAACGGGTACAAATCCCCAATGAGTAACCGTAGAACATTTGATAAAATTCTTTCTGGCTATCCCTTTTTGCTTTTACACAACCCTGGATGATATATAACAGATCCGGCCTGTTTGACAAATTTTTCAGTTTATAAACTAAATAATAAAAAAGTTTAGTTATGATGCATACGTTACCTGATCAATAAAAGTTGCTTCCGGAATAAAAACATGTATAAATTTAATAAAATAACCCCGGATTTATAGTCCGGGGTTATTAAAAATATCTTGCGGAAATTATCTGCGGCCCAATCCAGGCATCTTTCCCATTGGCATTTTATTCATCATTTTCATCATGTCTTTCATCTGGTCAAACTGCTTTAAGAACTGATTTACCTCACTTATGTCCTTACCACTTCCTTTAGCGATCCTGTTTTTACGGCTGGGGGTCATTACATCAGGGTTTCGGCGTTCCTGCATTGTCATCGAGTTGATCATGGCTTCAATGCCTTTAAATGAATCATCATTTACATCTACATCTTTTAATTGTTTACCAACACCCGGGATCATTCCCATCAAGTCTTTCAGGTTACCCATTTTTTTTATTTGCTGAAGCTGGGTTTTAAAATCTTCAAAGTCAAATTGGTTTTTACGGATCTTCTTTTCCAGTTTTGCCGCAGCTGCTTCATCAAATTGTTCCTGGGCTTTTTCCACCAGGCTTACAATATCTCCCATTCCTAAAATACGCTGGGCCATCCGTTCGGGATAGAATACATCCAACGTATCCATTTTTTCGCCGCTACTGCTGAATTTGATGGGTTTGTTTACGGTATATTTTATCGATAACGCGGCACCACCTCTTGTATCACCATCCAGCTTTGTGAGTACTACCCCCGAAAAATCAAGACGCTCATTGAACGCAGCTGCTGTATTTACTGCATCCTGACCGGTCATGCTGTCAACAACAAATAATATTTCCTGCGGGTTAATAGCATTCTTAATATCAGTTACTTCCTGCATCATTACTTCATCAACAGCCAAACGGCCGGCAGTATCTATAATGATTACATTTTTATTTTTTGCTTTTGCTTCAATGATCGCGTTCTGCACAATAGAGACAGCATTTTTATTTTCCCGCTCACTGTACACATCAACTCCGATTTGCCCACCCAGCACTTCCAGCTGATCAATGGCTGCAGGCCTGTATATATCTGCAGCAACCAGTATAGGGGATTTTCCTTTTTTAGTTTTGAGATAATTGGCAAGTTTACCGCTAAATGTTGTTTTACCACTTCCCTGTAATCCAGCAATTAAAATGATCGCAGGATTTCCGGAAATATTAAATTGACTTTCACTACCCCCCATTAATTCTGTTAACTCATCCTGCACAATCTTAACCATTAACTGTCCGGGGCTAACTGCAGTCAACACTTTTTCACCCAATGCTTTCTCCTTTATCCTGTCGGTAAACTCTTTAGCGATCTTGTAATTCACATCCGCATCTACAAGCGCTCTTCGTATATCCTTAATCGTATTAGCAATGTTCAGATCAGATATCCTTGCCTGTCCTTTGATATTTTTAAATGCGCCTTCCAGGCGCTCACTTAAACTTTGAAACATATATCGGAGATTGTTTTTTTATTATTAATTTGATGTGTTTAAAATCTTTTTGTTTCATTAAACACTAAAAGCCATATTAATGATCTCTGCCTGTTCTTTAGCATGAATTTTCGCATAACCGGTTGCAGTAGCCGAACTTGGCTGTCTGCTTATAATGTAAAAGTTGATATTCTTTAAATTCATTCGCAGGAAACTTGCAGCACCCATATTCAAAGGCTCTTCCTGTACCCAATACCAAATGGCTTTGTTGTATTTCTTATACAATTCATCCAACTGATTCTGAGGCAATGGATAAATTTGTTCCAGCCTGATGATGGCTGTATCGGTATCATTCTCCTTCTGCTTTCTTTCAGCGAGATCGAAATAAATTTTACCACTGCACATAATTACTTTTTTGATCTGTACAGGGTCATTTCCCGGATTTTCATCAATAATTTCTTTAAACCCCCCGTTGGTAAATTCGCTTAATTCACTATAACTTCCGGGGTGCCGCAGATTTGCTTTTGGAGTAAAATCCACAAGTGGTTTTCTGAATGGCCATGCCAGCTGGCGGCGTAAAAGGTGAAAAAAATTGCCTGCAGTAGTTACATTCGTAATAACCATATTCAATTCAGCACATTGCTGTAAAAACCTTTCCATCCTGGCGCTGCTGTGTTCCGGTCCCTGTCCTTCATATCCATGCGGTAGCATAAGCACTACTCCATTCATTCTTTGCCATTTGGTTTCAGCAGAAGCAATAAACTGGTCAACGATAATTTGAGCTCCGTTACAAAAATCTCCAAACTGTGCCTCCCATAGTACCAGGGCATTGGGATTTGCCATGGAATATCCATATTCAAAACCCAGCACGGCATACTCACTCAACAGCGAATTGTAAATTCTGAAAGGTGCCTGGTTTTCCATAAAATGATTCAGCCTGTTGTAATCTTTACTATTATTTTCATCACGTAAAACAGCATGGCGGTGGCTGAAAGTGCCCCGCTTTACATCCTGCCCGCTCATTCGTACATCTTTTCCTTCTGTCAGCAAGCTCGAATATGCCAATAATTCAGCGGTGGCCCAATCAATTTTCTGTTCATCGTTAAACAGTTTTAATTTATCATTGATCAGTTTTTCCACTTTTCGCAGCGGTTTAAACTCTTCCGGCCATTTCATCAATCCTTCAAATAATTTTTTCAAATCATCTTCTTTGATAGCCGTTAAGGGAGACTTATGAAAATCTTCTACCGTAGCCCTTCTAAGGCTTTGCCACCATATTTCAGGTTTTTGATATGTATACGGAAGTTTGTTTTGTTTTACTTCATCCAACCGTTCCTGTAAGTCGGCCAGAAATTTTTTCTCCATTTCCCGAGCAAGTTCTTTTGCATCCGGCTCTCCGTTCTCAATAAGATATTGTGTATAAACTTCCCGTGGGTTTAAATGCTTATCAATTATAGCATACAACTGTGGTTGTGTAAATTTTGGTTCGTCTCCTTCGTTGTGTCCGTGGCGGCGGTAACAAACCATATCAATAAAAATATCGCAGTTAAATTCCTGCCGGTATAAAGTAGCTATTTCAGAAACTTTCACAACTGCCTCTGCATCGTCGCCATTCACATGTAAGACAGGAGCATTGATCATTGAAGCAATGGATGTTGCATAATCAGAACTCCGGGCATCATCAAAATCTGTTGTAAAACCAATTTGATTGTTGATTACAAAATGTATAGTGCCGCCGGTATAATACCCCTTCAGATTACTCATCTGCAATATTTCATATACGATCCCCTGTCCTGCAACCGATGCGTCACCATGAATAAGGATGGGTAATATCTTATCAAAATCACTGTTATATAAAACATCTGCTTTGCTTCTTGCAAAACCAATCACCACCGGATCAACAGCTTCCAGATGGGAAGGATTCGGGCAAAGTTTTAAATGCATTTTATTTCCTGATACGGTATCCACTTCACTACTGAATCCCTGGTGATATTTTACATCACCGCTTCCCATAGTGGTATCGGGAATGGCAGTACCTTCAAATTCTGTGAAAATCTGTTCGTACGTTTTTCCCAGAATATTTGCAAGTACGTTTAACCGCCCCCGGTGTGCCATGCCAAGAACAACTTCCTGCACATTATTTTCCGCTGATGTATTGATGATTGCATCCAGTGCGGCGATGGCGGTTTCACCTCCCTCGAGGCTGAATCTTTTTTGACCAACATATTTTGTGTGCAGAAATTTTTCAAACATTACTCCTTCGTTCAGTTTTTGAAGGATCCTTTTTTTCTTCTCCAGGGATATTGGTTGCATGAATGAAACTTCCATTGCCTGCTGTAACCATTCCACTTTTTTTGTATCCCTTAATGTGCTGTACTCAACAGCAACATGATTTGCATAACATTGATTAAGGAAGTCCAGTATTTTTTTTAGTGAGGCCTTTCCCAGATTAATAAATTTACCTGCTTCAAATTCCTCATTAAGATCGGCATCGCTTAACCCAAAAAAACTCAATTCCAGATTTGCATGCCGGTTTTTTCTTTCCCGAATCGGATTTGTTTTAGCGATCAAATGGCCATTCATTCTATATGCATGTATCAACCGGTAAACACTGAATTCTTTATCTAAATTTGAAATGAGGAGAGCGGTCTTGCTGTTTACATTTCCATTTGAAGTTGATTTAGCATTCGCCAATGCAAAATCAAATCCCTCAAAAAATTTACGCATATCAGGATCAACTGACTCAGGGTTCTGTACAAAATCCTTGTATATATTTTCTATATAACCAGGATGAGAGTTTGTGATATATTGAAAATCCTTCATGTATTGTAGATAATTTTAACTTTAATCCTTATAATTGGCTGCAAATATCGGTTTTATACTTAAGATTTTGTTGAAGTATTCGCATTTAAACCTGCATTCCTTTTAAAGAAGATATAATTCTAAACCAAATTAAAAAAAAACAGAAAAATACTTCTGTTTAACAGGATTCCCCTATCTTTGCAGCCCAAAAAAAGGAATAAATGGCAAATCATTCAGCAACTAAAAAAGATGTCCGTCAAAGTGCTAAACGCAATGAACGTAATCGTTATTATGGAAAAACGACCCGTAATGCAATTCGCGATATCAGGGCTATTGAAGAAAATAAAGAAGCTGCTTCAAAATTATCCGGGGTTTCCTCGATGATTGATAAGTTGGCAAAACGCGGAACTATTCATAAAAATAAAGCTTCAAATTTAAAGAGCAAGTTAGCCAAAAAGGTTAACGCACTGGCTAAATAAGCCCTAAGCGAAGCAACTACTCAAAATATTAACAAGCCCGTCATCCTTAATTTGATGGGCTTTGTTGTTGTTGAATAAATAATGATCGCCGGCAGTTTGGTCCAACAATAAGCATAAAACATAATACCGTGTTTAAAAAATATATCATAGGATTCATTTTCACGTTTTGGGGATTTACTTCCTACAGCCAGGGAATCCCCCCCGGTTATTATAATGATGCTGCCGGTTTGGTTTGCCAGGATCTTAAAGATGCATTAAACATTATTGTTGCCACAGGACAAATCCAATTGATCTACGGCCAGTTGGATGA
Source organism: Ferruginibacter sp. (assembly GCA_037969135.1). Taxonomy (GTDB): domain Bacteria; phylum Bacteroidota; class Bacteroidia; order Chitinophagales; family Chitinophagaceae; genus Ferruginibacter. Next base: position 4,927 of record JBBKWV010000090.1, on the reverse strand, counting down.
TATTCAAATGCCCATTGTTGATACGATCAGGAATGATGCCGGTACAGGTAGTATTGTATGGGATATTTATTCAAATAATAATTCAGGACCGGAGCCATTTGTATTTAGTATGGTCCAATCTGCTGCAGGAGGTTTTTGCGGAAGCACAACTCCAAGTACAGAAGGGGTTTGCTGGAATAAAGAACATACTTTTCCCCGTAGTTGGTTCAGACTGGGATCTGGTGGCCCTTATCAACAACCAACGGATGCAGATCTGTTCATTGTAAGACCGGTTGATTCTAAAATAAACAGCAGAAGGGCAAGTGTACCTTATGCAAAAGTATCATCCCCCACTTACCAGTTTCCTACTGTTGGAATGTATCCCGGATATCCAATTCCTCCCAATCCGGTACTCAATAAAATTGGGCCATCCACTGCTACTGGTGTTACTATTGCCAGTGCATTTGAACCAAGCAATGGAGTAAAGGGAGATTTAGCAAGGGGTTATTTTTATATGATGACCCGTTATCAAAATGAATTGGCCACCTGGCTTTCTTTTAATTCCGGAGGAGGAATTGAAAAAGTTTTGGATGCGGCAAGCAGCGTTTATCCCTCTTTTAATTTACCCTATCTGGCAATGTTATATAACTGGCATCTTGAAGACCCTGTTGATGCCAAAGAATTAAAAAGGAATAATCTCGTTTATTCCCAACAAAATAACCGGAATCCATTTATAGATCACCCCGAATATGTTGCCCTCGTTTGGCAATGTACCGGTGTAATTCCGGTAACTATTACTGACTTTACTGCATTAAAGATTAATGAATCTGTAAAACTAAACTGGTACGCTACATACGAGACCAATTTTAAACAATATGAAATTGAAAGAAGTACTGATGCAGTTAATTACAATAAAATTGCAACTTTAACCGGTCAGAATTTGTCTGCATATTCTTTCACAGACCATAATTTACCCACCGGGTCAATAGTTTATTACCGTTTAAAAATGATTGATATTGACGGGAAATTCAATTACAGTAAAACAATTGCCCTGAGGCTGAACAATAATTTTACCAATGCGCTGGTATATCCAAATCCAACTGCGGCTGAATTAAATATCAAACTTTTTGAACCCACTGAATTGCCGGGTACTTTGCTGATTTCAGATATTACAGGTAGAATTGTTAAAGAACAAAAAGTGCAATCCGGCCAATTAAGCATCAATGTTGATGTAAGAAAATTGCCTGCGGGAAGATATTTTATAAAGATATACAACAGCAAACAATTGATCAATCAATCATTTGTGAAAATAAAATAAAACTAACAACATTATTTAAATCCTCCGTAAACCGGGGGATTTTTTTTTGATACCATTTACAACAAAAAGAAAGTTACTGTGATTATCGCCGGGAATAGAAAGCAGCCACTGTTTTTAAAAACGATTCGGAACTAAAGATCCTTTTGCAAGAAAAGAAATCATCCGACCCTAAATTTGCTGCTAACGCATCTGCAATATTGGATTATATATAAATATTATCCTTACTATGAAGACACCCATATGATATATCCGCTTTACAAGGTTGATTAAAAGCAGTGCACTGTTCCGGATTCATTATAAATGAAAAATAGTATAAATTAACCTTTACCAGGAATCTAATTATCGGCATTTTCCCATACCTTTGCCGTCCGTTAAAAACGGAGTAAACAATTTTTTAATTTAAAACAGGTAAAATGAGCAACTACGAATTGATGGTGATTTTTACCCCGGTGTTATCTGAAGAGGAATATAAAGCCGCTCAGAAAAAATTTGAAGCCCTCGTTAAAGAAAACGAAGGTGAAGTAATGCACACCAAAGTATGGGGACTAAAATCACTGGCGTATCCGGTAGCCAAAAAGACCACAGGTCTTTATTGGGTTATGGAGTATTCAGCGCCAACCAGCTTCAATGAAAAGTTGAAGATTCAACTTTTGCGTGACGAATCAGTAATGCGTCACATGTTCACTGTACTCGATAAATACGCCGTCGAGTATAATGTTAAAAAGAGAAGTGGTGTACATTCAGGAACAGAAAAAGCGGAGGCATAAATCATGGCAAAATCAAATGAAATAAAGTACCTCACAGCCATCAAAGCTGAGAAGCGTCCGAAAAAATATTGTCGTTTTAAAAAGATGGGCATTCGCTACATCGATTACAAAGACGGTGATTTTCTGAAAAAATTTCTGAACGAACAAGGGAAATTATTGCCTCGTCGTATTACCGGAAACTCATTGAAGTTTCAGCGTAAAGTGAGCGAAGCAGTAAAGAAAGCTCGCCAGATGGCGATACTTCCTTACGTAACAGATCTTTTGAAATAGAATAAGATCATTAAATAAAATTTTTCACCACCCTAATTCGCCATGGCGAAGAAAGTCTGCTTCGGTGGATTGGGTAAAAATGCAAAAATCATGCAGGTAATATTAATACAGGATGTAAACAACCTGGGAGGTACCAATGAATTGGTAACTGTAAAAAATGGTTATGGCCGTAACTACTTAATCCCAAGTAAATTGGCAGTAGAAGCAAGTCCAAGCAATTTAAAGCAGATGGAAGAGAAGCTTAAACAGCAAGGAAAGAAGGAAGCTAAGTTATTGGCAGAGATCAACAATGTAATTGCTGTTTTAAATGACGGAGCTTTAAAGATCGGTGCTAAAACAGGAACCAGTGGAAAAATATTTGGTAGCGTAACTTCTGTTCAGATCGCACGTGCAATTAAAGAACAAAAGGGCTATGAAATTGACCGCCGCAGGATCAGCATTTTGGATGAAGTAAAAGAACTGGGCACGTTCAAAGCAAAAATTGATTTTGGTAACGGAAACGAAACTGAAGTTGAATTTGAAGTGATCGCTGAATAATCAGATCATCAATCATATTTAAACCGCCTTTTTTAAAAGGCGGTTTTTTTTATAACTTAAGCAGAAAATCTTTCAGCAATTCCGTTTCTGTTCCCAGCTTAATACTTTTTTTATCTTTCTTCATTTGCATCTGAACCGATTCAGGCAATGCGATCTGTTGACCGATCACCTTTTCAACCACATCATAAAATTTTACCGGATGTGCCGTTTCCAGGAACATCCCTTTATCCTCTTTATGTATGGTTAAATAATTATTCAATGCGATCCAGGCAACTGCTCCATGCGGGTCAAGCATATACCCTTCCTTTTCGAAAACATTTTTCATGGCAGCTTTTGTTTCTTCATCAGAAATAGTATAGCTACTAACTGCATTTTTTAAATCAGCCCTGTTTTGTTTAAACATTTCCAGTATCCGTACAAAATTACTGGGATCGCCAACATCCATTGCGTTCGAAATAGTGGGAACTGCTTTCTTTGGCTGATAAATTCCTGTTTTGAAGTATTCCGGAACAATATCATTTGCATTACAGGCCGCAATAAAATGTTTTACCGGTAAGCCCGAGCATTGTGCCAATAAACCGGCACAAATATTTCCGAAATTTCCACTGGGCACTGAGATCACCGGTGGCTTTTCTTTATTGACCCATTGTTTCCATGCAAAATAATAATAGAATTGCTGAGGCAACCATCTTGCCACATTGATAGAATTTGCAGAGGTTAAAAATACTTTTTTATTTAATTGTACATCTGCAAAAGCATCTTTTACCATCCGCTGGCAATCATCAAAATTACCTTCAATTTCCAGTGCATGAATATTCTTACCCAGTGTTGTAAGTTGTTTTTCCTGCACACTGCTTACTTTTCCCGAAGGGTATAATATGACCACTTCCACGCCATCCACAGCATAAAATCCATTTGCAACTGCTCCGCCCGTATCCCCGGAAGTAGCCACCAACACAACCAGTTTTTCTTTTTTCTCCTTTGCAAAATAACCCAGGCACCTGCTCATAAATCTTGCACCCACATCTTTAAATGCAAGCGTTGGCCCATGAAATAATTCAAGGGAATATATTTTGTCATTCAGTTTTACAAGGGGTATCTCAAAATCAATTGTTTCTTCAGCGATCTTCATTAAAGTTGATTCCGGAATGGTATCTCCAACATAGGGGGTAATAACCTTAAACGCTATTTCTGCATTAGAATACTGATCCATTTTTTGAAAAAATTCCGGATCTGATTTGGGAATAGATTCCGGGAAATACAAACCTTTATCTGCGGCAATTCCTTTAATTGTTGCTTCTTTAAAATCAACAAGAGGAGAATTATTATTTGTACTGTAATACTTCATGTTGTATTTGTTTAGCCTTGTATAATTTTTACCCCATCGTTATTCAGGGTAGTTATATATGTATAGATTTCAATGCCCAGTTTATGATAAACTTCTGTCATGATATTGGCTGCCTGATTTGCAGTTTGCTCATTTTCACTCAGCATGAAAATGGATGGTCCCGAACCGGAAATACCCCCTCCGATCACAGCAGCTTCTCTGCATCTTTTCTTTATCTCATCAAATCCGGGTATTAATTTACTGCGAACAGGTTCAATCAGAATATCTTCCATTGAACGGCTGATCAAAGAATAATCTGATTGTAAAAATCCCGTAATGAGTCCGGCAATATTTGCCCATTGATGAATGGCATCTTTTAATTTTATTTCGGTTGGAAGCATCTGTCTTGCTTCTGAGGTTTTGATCTCAATTTGCGGATGTACAACAGAGATAAACATTGGGGGTGCAGCAAGTGGAATGATATCCGGGGGTGACAAAGAGCGAATAAGGGAAACGCCGCCGTATAAACAGGGAGCAACATTATCGGCATGTTTTGCACCGGAGGCTACCTGTTCTCCTTCCATAGCAAAACCCAACAGCTCATCTTTGCTAAAAAAATCATGGAGTAAATGATTGGCTGCAACAACTGAACCAACAGCAGCAGCAGCACTTGAACCCAAACCACTGCCTGGTTTAATGTTCTTATGTATCTGCATATCAAAACCGCAA
>JBBKWV010000089.1:0-2701 GCA_037969135.1 Ferruginibacter sp. | reverse complement strand
TTCTTTAAATATTCTGGTATCAACCTATTATTCTTGAACCAAAAACTTACAAGAAATGAAAGGCATATCATTGTGCATTGAAAATCAAATAATAATAATAGAATAATCTTACTCATAATTATCAATTCTCTACAAGAATAATATTAATCTTTGAAAAGAGAAAGAGAAAAACCTCTTCAAAACCTGTTGTTTTTCACTTTGAGAAATTCACCATATACTTCATCTTTGTTTTATCTGGTTGGTCCGTACCCTATTTATTACTGCCGGGTTATTATTTTGGAATTAAGGTTCATGAATAACTCACCCATTTTGCCGAATCTCCGAGAAAAATTATATAAAAAGCCATGAGTCAGTATTTTAAGGTCTTTTTGCTCCTTTATATAAGATTAAAACTCTTTTAAACAATAAAAAATGCATTCCGGCAATTATGAGCGTAAAAACCCTATTTCTAACTTAGGGTATTTACACCCATTATTTACTCAATAAATAATTTCATCTTGCAAATTGCGTTTATTATGCGTAAACTTACTATATAAAAAAACCCTAATTTTACCCTTAATTATGAGTACAGATATGAAAGACCCCATTAAAGTGATCATTGCTGATGATCATGTGCTTTACAGGGCAGGAGTTAAAACAGCTTTAAGTTCAAAAAAAGATATTAGTGTCATTGCCGAAGCGGATAATGGAATGCATCTGATCCATTTATTAAAGACTGTTCAGGCGGATGTAATATTACTGGATATCCAGATGCCCATCATGGATGGCATTACTGCACTGCCGGAAATAAAAAAAATATGTCCGCAAACAAAGATCATCATGCTTACCATGGTAGATGATAACAGCATGATCACAAAACTCATGGAACTGGGTGCCAATAGTTACCTTACTAAAAACAGTGATAGTGAAATCATTTATGAGGCCATTAAAACCTGTTATGAGAAAGAATATTATTTTAATTCACTTACCAATAACGCATTGCTGAGTAATTTAAAACAACGCAATGTAGTTACTCCTCACCAAATGGCTTCACAGGAAGTTTATTTGAACGACAAGGAAACAACCATTTTAAGACTGATGTGTGAAGAAAAGAGCACTAAGGAAATTGCAGACATGGTTGATCTTAGTCCCAGAACAGTAGAAGCAATCCGGGATAAATTAAAAGTTAAAACCGGATCAAAATCTACTGCAGGATTGATCATGTATGCGGTTAAGCATAAAATCATAGAAGAATTGTAACCCCCACATTTTAATAAATAAAATCTCCGCTTTGCCGGAGATTTTTTATTTTACAACAACATGAACTATATAATATATAACGGAAAGGTATTTGAAGAAACAGAAGCAATCATCGGAGCGGCTAACAGAGGACTCAGATATGGCGATGGTTTGTTTGAAACCATTAAATATAAAAACAAGGAACTCATTCTTGTTGATGAACATTTTGCCAGGCTATGGAAAGGAATGCAACTGATGAAATTTGAAATACCCAAACTCTTTAAAACGGAAGATCTGCAGAAACAAATGCTGCTGTTGCTGAAAAAGAATAAGCTGTCAGTTGCTAGAATAAGATTATCAGTCATAAGGGCTGACGGCGGACTTTTTGATGCAAAAAACCTGAACCCCAATTATATCATTCAAACATGGCCTTTGAATGACGATCAGGGTAAACTCAATGAAAACGGTTTACAGGTATGCATTTATGAGGACGCAAAAAAAATGACAGACCATTTTAGTAATATCAAACACAATAATTACCTGCCTTATTTTATGGGAGCTTTGTTTGCCAAAGAACAGCGATGCAACGATGCTATCATCTTGAATAACCACGACAGGGTTTGCGACAGTACCATTGCAAACATATTTATCATCAAAAACGAATATATATATACTCCTCCTCTTAGTGAAGGCTGCGTTGCCGGCGTAATGCGTAAATTCATTATACAGCAAGCTGGTTCTTTGGAATTTCCCATTGCTGAAAAAGCCATAACAAAAGATTTCCTGTTGGATGCTGATGAAGTTTTTCTGAGCAATTCGATATTTAATATCCGTTGGTTGGCCTCCATTGCTGATAAAAAATACTCAAATAATATTACCCGACGAATCTTTGAATCCTTACAGAAAACAAATTCAGCTGTTTTTTGTTAGAGATCTTAATGCAGGAAAAAATAAATGTACTTTGGTTCAGAAGAGATCTGAGATTGGATGATAATGCAGCAATGTATCATGCATTAAAGTCAGGAATACCCGTTCTGCCCATTTTTATTTTTGATAGAAATATTTTAGACAAACTGGAAACAAAGGCAGATGCCAGGGTTGGTTTTATCCATGCAGCATTGATCGAAATGCAGAAAATATTTATCCAACATGGAACTGCCATTCATTGCTTTCACGACTTACCCGAAACTGTATTTAAAATCCTGGTTTCAAAATACAATATTGATACCGTTTATTTTAACCATGATTATGAATCTTACGGCATTTCAAGAGACCAAAAAATAACCGAAATATTACATGTACATAATTACAAGTCTCTCTCATTTAAGGATCATGTAATATTTGAAAAAGATGAGATAATAAAGGACGATGGTAAACCCTATACTGTTTTTACTCCCTATAGCCGGAAATGGAAAACAATCTTTAATCAAAATGGTATAAAACAATTTTCCTGCAAAAAATATTATGCCAATTTTTTAAAGCA
>JBBKWV010000088.1:0-7918 GCA_037969135.1 Ferruginibacter sp. | reverse complement strand
TCTGTAAGCGGCGATGATAACCGTACAAGTGCACAGGCTCAAAACCCGGCTACTCCGTGGAAGTCAATTAGTAAACTGAATTCTTTTTTCAGCAGTCTGAATGCAGGAGATTCTGTATTATTTAAAAGAGGAGAAGTATTCTATGGCAATATCCTGATTACCAAAAGTGGTTCATCTGGCAACCCGATAAAATTTGCTGCATATGGAACAGGGGCTAGGCCAGTGATCTCCGGTTTTAATACAGTTTCAAACTGGACAAATCTGGGAAGTAATATCTGGGAAAGTAACTCAACTGTATCTTCATTATCTACTGTAAACATGGTGGTGATCAATGGGGTAAATACAGCCATGGGTAGGTTTCCAAATACCGATTACCTGAGCTATGAAGGACATACAGCAAATACCTCAATTACAGATAACCAGTTAAGTGCAAGTCCCAATTGGACAGGAGCCGAGGTTGTAATTAAAATGACGCATTGGGTTATCAACAGAAGCCCAATAACAAATCATTCCGGAACAAAGATTTCCTATACATCTACCGATGTTAATTATGATCCTACAAATAATTTTGGATATTTTATTCAGAATGATGCAAGAACACTTGATGTACAAAATGAATGGTATTATGATGGGAATACCAAAAAAATAAAGCTGTACAGCAGCGGGAATCCGGGCACAGTACAGGTATCTTCCATTGATGAACTGGTAAATACCGGGAATAAAAATTATATTATTTTTGATAACATCGCATTCGAAGGAGCAAACAAAAAAGCCCTGAATATTTCATTCAGTACCAATATAATCATTCAAAATTGTGATATCAATTATTCCGGTTTTGACGCCATCTATGCTTATCCAAATTCCCAAAACCTGTTGGTTCAAAATTGCAATATCAATAATTCAAATAATTCAGGGATCAATGCAGCTACATCTGATAATGCGGTAATTAAAAACAATATTGTAAATAACACCGGTATTTATGCTGGAATGGGAACCGACGTGACTGGTACTTATGAGGGTATCATTTCAAATGGTAACAACGGAGAAGTCTCTTATAATACCATAACAAATACCGGCTATTGTGGAATTAAATTCGACGGAGATGCTACAGTCATAAAAAACAATTATATAAACACTTTCTGTTTTGTTAAAGATGACGGCGCCGCCATTTATGGATATCCAAGCCAGGGGCAGACATCTTATATACAAAGGACCATCAAAGACAATATTATTATTAATGCGATCGGAGCAATAGGAGGTACTAATGATGCAAACTATCTCCCGGCAGAAGGAATATATCTTGACGGAAGTGCATCGTATGCAAACATTACAAATAACTCAATTGCCAATTGTGTAAACATTGGCTTGTTTTTAAATAACTCTAAAAATGTAAATATTAGTGGTAATACAATCTACAATTGTGCGGCATTGTTAAGAATGACGAAATTCCAAAATATTTCTGTTATCAATAATAGTTTTAATAGTAATAAATTGGTTGCGAAGGCTGCTTCTCAGAGGATTCTTTACCTTTCAAATGATTATGACGGAGCAGTTAATTATTTTACCGGTGATAATAACTTCTATGCCAGACCGATAGATGACAATATTACCATTATTGCATTTGCAGATGGTAATGGATCTGGTTATTACAACCTAGCAACCTGGAAATCTTTTTCAGGTCAGGATGCAAGTTCAAAAAAATCACCCAAAACTATTACTACTGTAAATGATCTGAGGTTTGAGTATAATGAAACGTCTGTAAGTAAAACGATCAATTTGGGTGCAAATTATATTGATGTAAGCAGTGTTGCTTACAACGGAACAATCACTCTGGCACCATATACTTCTGCTGTTCTGATAAAAAACGGAACGGGAAATGTTTTGCCATCCGCGAATGCGGGACTTGATTTGAATATTACTTTACCAGTAAATACAGCAACCTTATTGGGCTCCGGAACAGATCCGGATGGTACGATCAGCGCTTATCTCTGGACTAAAATTTCCGGCCCTGCGGGCGGAACGATCAGCAACGCATCTTCTGCAAATACAACCGTTACAGGATTGCTTCAGGGAGTATATAAATACGAATTGAAAGTCACAGACAATGCTGCTGCAATTGGAAGAGATACTATGCAGATCACGGTGATTACTTTGGGAAACCAGGCTCCCACAGCCAATGCAGGGATAGACCAGAATATTACTTTACCAACCAGTACGGTGTCTTTATCCGGCAGCGGAACAGATGCTGATGGAACGATCAGTGCTTATCTTTGGACCAAAATTTCCGGCCCCGCTGGTGGAACGATCAGCAGTGCAACATCAGAAAATACAACCGTTACAGGTCTTATTCAGGGAGTATATAAATATGAACTAAAAGTAACGGATAATGCTGCTGCGGTTGGAAGAGATACAATGCAGATAATCGTGAATCCGGTAACGCCAACCAATTCCGCATATGGAGGAACTCCCTGGCCAATTCCTGGAACAATTGAGTCTGAGAATTTTGATATTAGCGGACAGAATATTTCTTATTACGACAGTTCCCCTGAGAACTTAGGTGATGCTTACAGGCTTACCGAATCAGTGGACCTTTCTTTATCAACTGAAGGAACTGCCTATATCGGATGGACTGAACCGGGAGAATGGACAAAGTATTCTGTAAATGTGACCAGCACGGGGGTTTATACCCTAAATGCCCGGTTGGCTTCCAGGAACAGCTCCTCTTCATTCCAGGTTGAAATTGACGGAACAATTATCGCAACAATGACTGTACCCAATACAGGTGATTATCAAAACTGGCAAACAGTATCTGTACCAAATATTAATCTTACAGCAGGTTTGAAAACGATGAGGATATATTTTATAACCGGAGGATTCAATATCAACTCAGTAACTTTTGTATCTACTTCTACAACCAATTCAAATCCAGTTTCCAATGCAGGTCCTGATCAGACGATCAGCCTGCCAACAAGCTCGGCATCATTGTCCGGTAGCGGAACAGATGTTGATGGAACGATCAGTGCTTACCTCTGGACCAAAATTTCCGGTCCTGCGGGCGGAACAATTACAAGTGCATCATCTGCAAACACAACCGTTACAGGATTAGTTCAGGGAGTATATAAATATGAATTGAAAGTCACAGACAATGCTGCTGCGATTGGAAGAGATACTATGCAGATCACGGTGAATGCTGCAGTAAACCAGGCACCCACAGCCAATGCCGGCCTTGATAAGAATATTACTTTACCAACCAGTTCGGTGTCTTTATCCGGCAGCGGAACAGATGCTGATGGAACGATCAGTGCGTATCTCTGGACCAAAATTTCGGGCCCTGCGGGCGGAACGATCAGCAGTGCAACATCAGCAAATACAACCGTTACAGGTCTTATTCAGGGAGTATATAAATATGAATTGAAAGTGACTGATAATGCTGCTGCGACAGGAAGAGATACGATGCAGATAGTCGTGAATCCCGTAACGCCAACCAATTCCGCTTTTGGAGGAACTCCCTGGCCAATTCCTGGCACAATTGAGGCAGAGAATTTTGATACTGGCGGACAGAACGTTTCCTACTACGACAGTTCTCCCGAGAATTTGGGAGCAGCATACAGACTTACTGAATCAGTAGACCTTTCTTTATCAACTGAGGGAACAGCCTATATCGGATGGACAGAGCCGGGAGAATGGACAAAGTATTCTGTAAACGTAATCAGCACGGGTGTTTATACCCTGAATGCCCGGTTGGCTTCCAGAAACAGCGCATCTTCTTTTCAGGTTGAAATTGACGGAACAATTATCGCAACAATTACAGCGCCCAATACAGGTGATTATCAAAACTGGCAAACAGTTTCTGTGCCAAATATCAATCTTACTGCAGGTTTGAAAACGTTGAGGATATACTTTATTACCGGAGGATTCAATATCAACTCATTAAGCTTTGTGTCTAACTCTACATCGAATGCTGCACCTGTTTCAAATGCCGGTCCTGATCAGGTTATCAACTATCCAAATTCTGTCAACTTGATTGGCAGTGGAACAGATACTGATGGAACGATCAGTGCTTATCTCTGGACCAAAATTTCGGGACCTTTTGGAGGTTCAATTTCAAATGCCACATCAGCAACAAGCACGTTAACCAATCTGATCGTGGGTGTATATAAATATGAACTGAAAGTAACCGACAATGCCGGGGCAATTGGAAGGGATACCATGCAGATAACTGTAGAGCCTGCAATTAACCTGGCACCAACGGCCAATGCAGGTCCTGATCAGAATATCACATTACCAACCAGTTCAGTAACATTATCCGGCAGCGGAACAGATACAGATGGTTCGATCAGTGCTTATCTCTGGACCAAAATTTCCGGTCCTGCCGGCGGAACAATTACTAATACTACATCAGCTATTACATCTGTTACAGGGTTGGTTCAGGGTATATATAATTTTGAATTGAAAGTAACCGACAATATAGGAGCCATCGGAAAGGATACAATACAAATAACAGTTAGCGCAGTCTTTCCTCCGAATAATGCATATGGAGGAGTTCCATGGCCAATTCCGGGAATCATCGAATCTGAGGATTTTGATAACGGAGGACAAAATGTTGCCTATTATGATATTACTCCCGGAAACTCCGGAGGGGATTACAGGTCTGCTGAATCTGTAGATTTAAAAACAGCAACAGAGGGAACCGCTTTTTTAGGCTGGACAAATGATGGGGAGTGGACAAAGTATTCAGTTAATGTAACAAGTGCGGGAACATATACTTTAACTGCTCGGGTTTCTACATTCAGCAGTATATCATCTTTTCGTGTAGAAATGGATGGGTTAACCATCGCAACAGTGGCAGTTCCAAATACAGGAAATTATCAGGCCTGGCAAAATGTGAGCATACCCAATATTCAACTTTCCGCAGGATTTAAAACAATGAGATTTTATATTGTTATTGGAGGGTTTAATATCACCAGACTAACCTTTACACAAACTGGGTCTTCTTTTACCGGCTTTAATCCAAATACCAATAATGCGGTTACAGATCAGGATGTAAATAGGCGGTCAGGCTCAATGGAAGAGGTATCTGTTTTCCCCAATCCTGTTTCTTCGCAGGTTAATATCCGGTTGAACAATGCCTTGCCGGCAACAGGCCAGCTGACATTATATAATACAGATGGCAAAAAAGTTTGGCAGAAGAATATCAATACCGCAACTGCTATGATCTATGAAACGATCAATGTAGAATCAATGAAAAAAGGAATATACTTTTTAGAAATAATCAGAAGCGGAGAAATGAAAAAGACCATTAAACTGATAAAGAACTGATCTGTTCAGTAAAATAAAAAAAGGGTTGATTTTAGGAATGCTATTACAGATCCTCGAATCAACCCTTTTGTTTTATTAAAATTTATGCTCAAAGTAAGCGGGTAACATTTCTCTCCATGTGGGCCAGTCGTGTTTCCACTCCGTTCCCCAGATATCCAGGTCATGAGGAATTCCCTTATTATTCAATACTTCTGAAAAATTTCTGGATGCTTGCGGGTCTTCATAATCGCCACTTCCGGTAAGGATATGAATATGCTTGCTTTTTCGGATATTATTTAAATACCATTCATCCGAGAGATTGGGTACATAATGCTGTGGTGAATTAAAATAAACCTGGTCATCATAAAATCCCTTGGTATAATCTGTAAGATCATATACTCCACTCATAGCAATCACCCCATCTATCAGGTCGGGTCTTTTCAGAAAGAGATTCATGCTGTGTAAAGCGCCAAAAGAAGCACCGCAGGTAATGATGGGTGTATCAGCTGAAGTATTTGTTTTGATAAACGGAACAACTTCATTAAAAACGTATTCATTGAATTGGTTTTGCCTGATTGCTTTATGTTCACCGGCCATTTCATTATTCAGCCAGCTTTCATTGTTGATACTGTTTATGGAAAATACTTTAACTTTTCCTCCATTGATAAAAGGGGCCAGGGTTTCCATTAACTGAAATCTTTCATATTCCAAATAGTCAGCTGCTGCAGTAGGAACCAGTAACAAAGCAAATCCATAATCACCATAAGCTACTATTGGCATTTCTTTTTGTAATGCCGGGCTGAACCAGCTGGATAATTCTCTTTTCATATATAAAAATTTAGTAGGGCTGTAAATATAGAAACAAAATTTTAATGGTTCATTATAATAAGAAATGATTCATGGCTTCTTTTTTGTGATGATTGGATATTTCAATAGAAAGTCTATTTTTACAAAATCAAAATATTTGTTTTATGATAAGGACATTAAAGTTGTTGTTAACCGGACTGGTTTTAAGTCTGGCGTTTGTTGCCTGTGAAAAAGAGTATAGTGCTGAAAATGGTGGCTTGCCCGGTTCAGGAACGCCAACAGGCACTCAAAGTGGAACAGGTCAGTTTACCTGGACAGGAGCGCCTGGCGCATGTGTAACACCCAGTATAAGCGGTGTTTACCAGGTTGGAACAGCATTGGGTATTTCAAATACAGTTGCAATTACAGTAGATGTAACTACAATAGGGACCTATATAATAACTTCCGGTACTTCGGGTGGTATTACTTTTTCTGCCGGAGGAACATTTACATTCACCGGACCTCAGGTAATTGTATTCACCGGATCAGGCACTCCAACTGCTGCAGGTAATTTTAACTTCATACCGGGTACAAACGGATGTTCTTTTCTGATAACGGTTTCTCCCGGTGCTTTAGTTACAGATTGCAAAGCCTGTTCATATATTCCTTATTGTTCGGGTAGTTCATTTACTTATGTGGATACGTTGGGTACAGGTACTTCAGTTTCAACTACCGGAATTACTTTTGTAAGTGACACAACAATGGATGGAAAAGTTTTTTCTAAATTCTCTTCAACAGGAGGTTCAACAACATTTACATATTATAATTGTACCGGAGGAGTAACTACTGTTATTGCATTTAACGGGGCAGATAAAATTACAACCACATTATTAAAAGCCAATAATGCTGTTGGATCAAGCTGGACTGATGTCTTTACATCTGGTGGAATTCCAACTACTTATACCTGGTCAATCATTGCTAAAGGGGTTCCAAGAACTGTTCTGGGTGTGGTTTATCCGGATGTTATACAGGTGCATCTTGTGGGTACAGTAAGTGTCCCTCCTGCACCTCCTGTAGAATTTGCCCAGGGAGATTATTTTTATGCCCGCAATGTGGGGTTAATTGAAAATATTACCTACAATTCGTTTACGGGAATGCAGGAATCCCATCGTGTTATACAAAGTTATTTTATACCATAAAATCTTATTAATTAAAGAACTCCTTCCTTGATCTCGGTCCATAATTCACGGTAACATTTTGCTGCATAACTGCTATTGGCAAATTCCATTACCGGGGCTTTGTGAAGACCCATTTTTTCTATATCACTCAGGTAAGGGATATAATTCTGGAAGAAACGTTTGTCCTTATACAATTCTTCCATTATTTCATTGTGCATATTTTTCCGCAGGTCTGTCATCGTGAAAAAACACATCATTTTCTTACTGTCGAGGTTTTTTTCTTTAAAATAATCTTTCACCATATTGTATGTTCTGATGGATAAAGTAGTGGGGATCACAGGCATCAAAACAATATCGGCCGCATTAAAAATATTTTCACTCAATACACTGAAACCGGGATGGCAATCAATAAAAACAAAATCATATTCCTGATCAAGCGGTTTTAAAACATTTTTCAGCTTGTTTTTAGAATGCTTCATTTCTTCCAGCATAATATCAAAGCTTTTGATAGAATTGTCTGCTGGAATCAGGTCCAACATTTCAAAATCTGTTGAAAGAATGGCATCTTCAAGCCCTCCCTCTTTTGTCATCAACATCTTTATTCCCGGATGCGATTTCGGTTTTGCTTTATAATAAAAAGAAGAGGAGCCTTGGGG
>JBBKWV010000087.1:0-17378 GCA_037969135.1 Ferruginibacter sp. | reverse complement strand
ACTTTTATTAGTTAACAGATTTTCAGCCATTTGCCAAAATTGCAGTCTCTTTACTAAAATAATTAGCCAACAAAATGGTAAATTTTAAAAGCATTTTTTGGCTACTCCCCATCTTTTGTTAATTTCGATCTGTAAAATTTTTTTATGAAATTTCTTTGCCCTCTCCTGAGCTTCTTGTTTTTGGTAATCTTATTTTTTATGACATCCTGTCGTACTCCCCGCGATCTTGAATTCCGGGAATTCAATAATATCAGCCTGGAAAATATTGCTGCCGCTGGTGCTTCTCTGAAAGTGAACCTTGTTTATTATAATCCGAATAATTTCAGGCTTGAGCTGAACCGGACGGATCTGGACATATTTGTTGATAATAGTTATCTGGGGCATTCCAGCCAGGATATTCAGGTGGCAATTCCCAAAAGAGACATTTTCACTGTACCGATTGTTGTGAACCTGGATACGAAAAACCTGCTAAAAAATGGGATGATAAGCCTTTTTAAAAAGGAAGTAACCATCCGGGTTGTTGGGAAAGTAAAGGTTGGGAAAGCGGGGGTAATGAAAAGTTTTAATGTGGATTATCAGACTGTACAGGCTATTTCGCTGTTCTAAAAACGATTTTTTTTACGTAATAGAGGAGCCGCATCTTTTTCCTTAAGCGGATTTTTAAAGATTTATCAGTGACTTGAATCCGATTTATTTCTGGAAACGATCAAATAAAAAAAGCCCCATTTCGCTTGGCTAAATGGGGCTTTTTGTTGAATGCTAAGAAAGTGTCAATCTTTTTTTACTTCCGGAACAACTGTTTCAGCTGGTTTTTTACAGCATTTTGGCAATCTTTTGTAGGCTGTTTCATCAGCAGTTACGTCATCGGCATCATAGCCGGCATTGGCAATTGCCGTTTTGATCACTTCAATATTTGCTCTGTCGGTGATCCAGGTTACCGTCGTTTGTTTCTTTTTCACGTTTACTTTCACAGAAGTGATGCCGTATTGGTGGGCTAAGAAATTTTCAATCTTTTCCTTACACATATCACACTGAACAGTGGGCGTATTGATCACTGCTTTGTCGTTCACTTTTTGCTGTGCTATTGAGCTTAGCGCAAAGCCAAATAGTGCAATTACACTTAATTGGAGATGTTTCATTTGTTGTTTTTTTTGTTTGTGGCCTAAATTTATTCAATTCCTGTCCAACCGGAAGGATTCATTCTCCAATTTAACAGGGTTTTTAACTGATTTTCTTCTACCAACCCTTTTTCAATGGCCCTGTTTACCAATACTTCATAATTTGTGAGTGATTTTAAAGGTATTCCGGCTTTATTAAATGCATCAGATGCCTCAGGAAATCCATAAGTGAATATAGAAACCATTCCAATTATTTCCATGCCGGCATCTTTGAGCACATCACAAACCTGCAAACTGCTTTTGCCAGTAGATACAAGATCCTCTATTACCAATATTTTTTGTCCGGCTTCATAAGCACCCTCGATCTGGTTTCCCATTCCGTGCTCTTTGGGCTTTGGTCGAACATACATAAACGGTAGTTTAAGCTGGTCGGCAGCCATCGCTCCCCAGGCAATACCTGCAGTGGCAACGCCGGCAAGGGCATCTGCTTCGGGAAACTGCTCAAATATGATACTGCATAGCTCACTTTTAATAAAATCTCTCACATACGGATACGAAAGCACCCTCCTGTTATCGCAATAGATCGGGCTTTTCCATCCACTGGCCCAGGTAAAAGGTTTACTCATATCCAGTTTTACAGCCTGAACCTCCAATAATTTTTCAGCCACTGCATATTCATTGGTCTTCATTGATCGTCTTTAAATTGTTTTGTTTCTTTTAGCAGAAACTGTAATTTTTATGTAATAATATCAAAGATACAGTCTTAATAAAACCCATTTGGATTCAATGTTTTATTTTTACCCCGGTCAACCCCAATACTATGCAGATAAAAATCTATTACGGAGAAAAGCCAGTTTACTTATGTGATGAGATGGATGATGCATTGCATGAATTGCTGCACCACCCTGATGTTGTATTTATTGATGAATTATCGGGTCCCGCCATTAAATCGCTGATACATGAAATTAAAAGAGAAAATTTTCATGCAGGAATTATCTGGAACAGTGACCTGGAAAAATTGCAAAAAGCTTTTTTTAAACATTTTAAAGTGCTGGAAGCTGCGGGTGGTATTGTGCAGAATGAAGAAAAAGAACTCTTATTCATATTCCGGCGGGGGAAATGGGATCTTCCCAAAGGTAAAATAGAAAAAAATGAATCTCCCGAAATAGCTGCAGCACGTGAAATTGAAGAAGAGACAGGGGTGAAAAAATTAAAAATGAAAAAAAAGGTTGGCGAAACTTTTCATATATATGATGAATTTGGTAAACACTTTTTAAAAAAGAGTCATTGGTATTATTTTACATCGACATCCAAACAGGATCTGCAACCTCAAACTGCAGAAGATATTACAGAAGTAAAATGGATCAAGACAAAAGATATTAAAAAACCGATGTCAAATACCTATTCTACCATCAAAGATATTCTGAGTAATTTTTTTGACAGTCCTTAACAGACAGGGAAATATGCATTTTCGAAGAAGAAAGGATCTGTATTTCAACTTTTACTTAAGATCGCCACGGTTAACCTGCATACGCAGATAAGTTTCTCTGCTTCATCGTGGATCTTTATATCCCAGACATGGGTGCTGTTTCCAACATGTAAGGTAATTGCGGTAGCGGTAACGAATCCCGATCTTGCACTGCGAATATGATTGGCATTGATCTCCAGGCCAACACAAACATGTTTTTCCGGATCGATGATCAAATGCGATCCGATACTCCCGACAGTTTCTGCCAAAGCACAACTGGCACCACCATGCAACAAACCGTAGGGTTGTTTTGTTCTGTGATCTACGGGCATCCGCATCTTTAAAAAATCGGGGCCCAGTTCAACCCATTCCATGCCCAAATGATTGCTCATCGTTCCGGGATCCAATGAAACCAGGTCATTTAAGACTACATTTTTATCAAACCAGATTGACTTATTCAATAGAAATTATTTTTTTAAGATGGAATGATTTACTTCTTCCGGCAGGAATCTGGAAACATCACCGCCATTTTTCAAAACATCACGAACAAGTGTAGATGCTACAGATGTGAATTGTGGTAAACAGGTAAGAAATATTGTTTCGATATTTTCAGCCAGGCTCCTGTTCATATCGGCTATGGCTTTTTCATATTCAAAGTCGTTCACGTAGCGTATCCCTCTCAGGATAAATCCGGCACCAACCTGTTTACAGCACTCAACGGTCAATCCTTCATACACAATTGCTTCCACTTTATCATTATTTTTGTAAATATCCTTCAGCCATTGCAAACGCAGATCTTCACTAAACATCGGTTCCTTATTCGTATTCCTTCCGATACCGATATATAACTTATCAAAAAGGGGTAAAGCACGGTTAATGATATCGGTATGACCCAATGTAACGGGATCAAATGTTCCGGGGAATAAACAAATACGGCTCATGGTTTAACGATTTTGGTTTAATGTTTTTTTACCGAAGTTTATTGAATAAGTTAAAATAACAAATTTTTCCACATCGAATTAATTTTGCCTGCCGGCCAGTAAATAGAGTACCGCCATACGAACGGCTACACCGTTTTCTACCTGTTGTAAAATGATGGATTGATGGCTGTCTGCCACATCGCTGTCAATTTCCACTCCACGGTTGATCGGGCCGGGGTGCATAATAATTATTTCTTTATTGAGTGAATCGAGTATTTTTTTTGTGACCCCATAGGCAAGATTGTATTCCCTCAGCGAAGAAAATAAAACCTGGTTTTGCCGTTCGAGCTGGATACGAAGTACATTGGCCACATCGCACCACTCCAAAGCCTTTTTTAAATTGTATTCCACCTGTACATCCAATGCTTCTTTGATATAAACGGGAATAAGTGTTGGCGGTCCGGCTACCATTACTTCGGCACCCATTTTCTTTAAAAGGTAAATATTGCTCAGGGCGACCCTGGAATGCATGATATCACCAACCAGCACGACTTTCTTACCGGTTAGTGATCCGGTTTTTTCCACAATAGAAAAAGCATCGAGCAAAGCCTGTGTGGGATGTTCATTGATCCCGTCGCCGGCATTGATAATAGCGGTATCGGGTAGGTGCTTTGCTAAAAAATGCGGAGCACCGCCTGCACTATGCCTCATAACAACCATATCCACTTTCATACTGAGGATATTATTTACTGTATCGAGTAAAGTTTCACCCTTGGAAACGGAAGAATTTGATGTTGTAAAATTGATTGTATCGGCACTCAGTCTTTTTTCTGCAAGCTCAAATGAAATTCTTGTCCGGGTAGAATTTTCATAAAACAAATTCACAATGGTTACATCACGCAATGACGGGACCTTTTTGATCTGTCTTTGTAAAACTTCTTTGAATTGTGTTGCTGTAGATAAAATAAGAGAGATGTCATCCGTAAGGAGATCTTTAATGCCCAATAAATGTTTGGTAGATAGTTGCATTAAGGAGCGAAGCTAATGAAAAAAGATCAATTGTTAAGGAGATTTGGAGATTTACAGCATCAAAACTAATACAGTACAACTTCCTCCCTCTCCCATGCTACTTTTACTTTCTGCGATTCCAGCGTATCAATGGATTTGCCGCAATAATCCGGTTGTATGGGCAGTTCTCTGTTAAATCTTCTGTCGACCAACACACACAATGCCACTTTTTGCGGACGTCCAAAATCCTGCAATGCATCCAGTGCTGCTCGGATCGTTCTTCCTGTGTACAACACATCATCTATCAGGATCACTTTTTTTCCTTCAATGGAAAATGGAACATGCGTTTGATTTGCAATATGCAGTTCCTCCCTGATATCATCGCGGTAAAATGTAATATCCAAAATTCCATATTCCACTTTTTCATCTGGAAAAAAATGCCGGATATTGTTTACAATCCTGTCACTTAATTTAACACCTCTGGGTTGAATCCCTATAAAAACAACCTCATCCAGGTTTTCAAAATTTTCTACCAGTTGACGGGAAAGCCGCTTAATTGTGAGGTTGAGTTGCTGAGAAGAAAATAAGATTTGCATAAATTGATTTGATCAGGGAAGAACAAAGGTATTGGTTTATTGGTTTAGCCGGAGTGCAAGCATAAAAAAAGCCCCCGAAACCGGGGGCAGGATTGTATCTCATATGGGTTAATAAACTATCTTCCGCCTTTAAGTTCTTCCTGTAATTTACTTAAGGATTCCCAGTCGCCGGCAGCTGCCAGTTTTGCCTGTTTCGGCCATGAAGCAGGATCGTGAATATTGAATTTACTTCCGGCAGTATCTAATATCAGTTGTAATTTCTTTATAGAACATTTTGCCAGTCCGGGAAACGTTTTTATATTTTCTTTTTTCAACAAAGCGGCAATTTTTACACCGATCCCTTCAATTTTGGTCAGGTCATCAACTCTAACCACCGCTTTTGTTTTTTTAGCCGTTTTAGTTTTTGGAGCAACTGTTTTTTTTTCTGAAGCAGGTACGGTTAAAATACAATTTTCAACAGTGTTACCAAATAATGGAGAAGCGATTTTTGCATTGTTGTCATTTACCCATCTTCCATCACTCAGCAAATAACGATATTCATATGTTTTGCCTTCCGTTAAAATCAATTCTGCTTTCATAGAACCATCTTCCAGCTTTTGGAGCTGAATACCTTCTTCTAAATTCCAGTTATTGAATTCGCCCAATAATATCCCTTCTGAGGCATTTGCCACAAATTCTGGTGATAATGTAAATAATACTTTCTTTGTCATGGTCATTCTCTCTTTTTTGTTTTAATATATTTCAGTTACTAATGTAGCAAAAATAAAATATGTATCCCAAAGGATTATACACATTGTATCAACAGCGGATTTCCGATAGATGATTACTACACTCATTTATTTTGCAAAAAATAATTTAATGATCATCATTCTAAAATTCATTATAAGTTCTTCTTTAAGAACTCCG
Organism: Ferruginibacter sp.; assembly: GCA_037969135.1. GTDB lineage: Bacteria > Bacteroidota > Bacteroidia > Chitinophagales > Chitinophagaceae > Ferruginibacter. The sequence continues at coordinate 11,362 of JBBKWV010000087.1, read as the reverse complement.
GAAGTCATATTTGCTTAATAAAATATATCTAATAACTTTCAACCAATCTTTTTTGAGATTTTTTAAACTCATACCCAGCAAGCATTTCAGCCTATATATTGCAGCATATTTTTATAAAAGTTAAAGATACTTAACATATAGGCATAGTTTATGTTAGACTCTACTTACTAACCGCTTATGAGAGTTATTTTTAAACTCTTATATCATGTCAAACTTATACTACACGCATACTGCTAAGCAGTATCAAAACTATTATTCGAAAAATAAACTTATAGAAGTCTTTTTAGGCCTGTTTTTTTTTACGATTACAATTTTTTCTGGTATTCAAAATGCAGGAGCACAAACACTGCCAACAGGATTCAGTCAGGTATTGGTAGCAAACGGGCTCAGCAATCCAACAACCATGGCTTTTGCCCCTGATGGAAGAATTTTTATAGCACAACAAACAGGACAGTTGCGTGTTATCAAGAACGGCATATTGTTGTCTCAGCCATTCGTAACAGTAAGTACAACTTCTTCCGGGGAACGTGGCCTGAATGGTATAGCCTTTGACCCAAATTTTGCTACCAATAACTACCTATATCTTTTTTATACATTATCCTCGGGTGCCAGGAACCGTGTAAGCAGGTTTACAGCCAATGGAGATGTGGCAGTAGCAGGCAGTGAAGTTGTTATACTCGATCTTGATCCTTTAAGCAGTGCAACAAATCATAATGGTGGAAGTATGCAATTCGGGCCAGATGGAAAATTGTATATCGGAACGGGTGAAAATGCCAATACCGATTGGGCACAAAACCTGGATAGTTATCATGGAAAGATATTGAGGATAAACTCCGATGGATCAGTACCAACAGGGAATCCATATACGTCGGGAAGTAATCAACGCCAGAGAGTTTGGTCACTTGGATTAAGGAATCCATTTACACTGTCAATTCAACCAGGCACAGGCAGGCTTTTTGTAAATGATGTAGGACAGGTATACTGGGAAGAAATAAACGAAGCAACTACAAGCGGAAAAAATTTCGGTTGGGCCTGGGAAGAAGGCATGGGTACAAATCCTGCATTTACCAGTCCTATATATACGTATGAGCACGAGTCGACCGGTGGTAGTGGTTGTGCTATAACAGGAGGAACTTTTTTCAACCCATCAACCACAAATTACCCTGCATCATACATTGGAAAATATTTTTACATGGATTATTGCGGTGACTGGATAAATATGCTCACGCTTAGCGGAAGTACGGCTGCCAGTTCAGGATTTGCAACAGGGATATCAGGAAGCTCTGTATCAATCAAGACAGGTACAGATGGGAATTTATACTTTCTTTCCCGTGATAACGGAGCAGTTTATAAGATCACTTATACGGGTTCTTCAGCACCCGTTATAACCAACCAGCCACAAAGCATTTCGGTAGCTCAGGGAAATCAGGCATCCTTTAGCGTTAGTGCCACAGGCGGTGCCCCCTTAAGCTTTCAATGGAAAAAGAGCGGAACGAATATATCCGGTGCAACTGCTGCAACTTATACAATTGCCTCCGCTACCAGTGCAAATGCAGGAACCTATTCTGTCGTTGTAAGCAATTCTTCCGGAAATGCAACCAGCAATAATGCAACACTTACCGTTACTTCTCCCAACCAATCACCGGTAGCAACTATAACAGCACCGGTTTCAGGCGCAACTTATGCTGCTGGCGAAATAATTAATTTTACCGGTACGGGCACCGATCCGGAGGATGGAACACTTGCCGCAAATGTATTTAACTGGTATGTTATTTTTTATCATAGCACTCATACACACCCCGGACCCAGCGCTCCTTCGGGAGTTAAAAGCGGTTCATTTACTATCCCAAATACAGGGGAAACAGCTGCCAATGTAATGTATCGTTTATACCTGGTAGTTACTGATACCCAGGGAGCGAAAGACACTACATATACTGATATATTACCCCGTACTTCAACCATAACCTTAAATACCAACCCACAAGGTTTGGCTGTAACATTAGACGGGCAACCATTCACTGCGCCCTTATCCGTTACAAGTGTAGTAGGGATGTTAAGAACGATTGGTACAACAAGTCCGCAAACCTCCGGCTCTACCTATAATTTCAGTAGCTGGTCGCAGGGAGGAGCTCAAACACAGACTTTTGCAACTCCTGTAAATAACATCAGCTACACTGCAAATTTTACAGCTGCAACAAATACAAATACTCCATATGGTGGCACTGCAAGGTTAATTCCCGGAACAATACAGGTAGAGGATTATGACAATGGCGGGCAAAACATTGCTTACTATGATGTTTCACCAGGAAATACAGGTGAAGCATACAGGCCGGCAGAATCAGTTGACCTGCAAAACTCCACTGAAGGCGTTGCAAATATAGGATGGACCGATCCCTCTGAATGGACAAAGTATACTGTAAATGTTACTACCGCCGGAGTATATACGCTTGGTGCCAGAGTTTCATCTCAAAATGCAAATTCATCTTTCCGTGTAGAGATGGATGGAGTTACCATTGCTACTATAGCTGTTCCAAATACAGGCGGATACCAGTCATGGCAGACGGTCAGCAAACCTGATATTTATCTTACTGCAGGAATCAAAGTAATGAGAATATATTTCATAACAGGTGGTTTCAATATCAACTACCTTTCCTTTACTTCATCTACCGTATCAAACTACCCACCTGTTGCCAATGCAGGTGCAGATATCAGTATAACACTTCCAGCAAACAGCACTACTTTAAGTGGAAGTGGGACAGACCAGGATGGCACTGTAACAGCATATCAATGGACAAAAGTTTCTGGCCCTGCCGCCAGCATCACAACTGCTACAAGTTCATCTACAACGGTTACCGGCTTAACTCAGGGCGTTTATACCTTTGAATTGAAAGTAACGGATAACAATGCTGCAACCGGAACTGATATTGTACAGGTTACTGTAAATGCCGCTACTACTACTACGGGAGAAAAGTTGATTAATGTAAATATTTATGGTATCAACTTATACAATAATACCCAGTGGAATAACTGGAAGCCTGTTACAAATACAGTCAGTGCTGATTTTAAATATGCTGATGGAACAGTTAGTACAGTTAATGCTTTACTGACGAAACAAAAAGAGATCAGTGACAATGGAGCTAATTATGCATCTACTGCAACTAGTTGCCCACCTGCCGTTTTACAGTACTATTCTGCTTCTAATGAAACAAGAAGCCTGCAAGTAAATGGTTTGGATCCAAAGAAAAAATATACGTTTACATTTTTCGCAAGTTCCACGATCACCCCAAATGGGACCACTTTCCTTATAAACGGTTATGGGTCTGATGATGTAATGACAGATAATAATATAAACAATGTCGGGAAAATTATTAACGTGAGCCCTAATTCATCCGGAGCAATAACAGTAATCATGGTGTCAATAAACACCTGGAATTTTATTGCCGGCTTTACAGTTTTAGAACAAGCCAGCAGCAGCAGGGGTACTCCTGAATTAATCACGGTCAGTGAAAAAGCGAAAGATGAAAGATCGGGGAATGTCTATGTTTTCCCTAATCCATTCTCGGGTTCTGTACAGGTACAAATAAATGATAAAATAACAGGTGAGTATCAATTATCCTTAATTAATATTTATGGAAGCCCCGTTTGGAAGAAAAATATAACAGGCACAAACAGCTCTGTAAATGAAACAATTGAAACCGGCAATATTCCCCGTGGTGTATATTATTTACAGGTGCAATATCCTGACCAAAAGAGATCAGTATATAAGCTATTAAAAAATTATTAAATAGGGGAAAATAAGAAAAGGATGGCATTTTATGCCATCCTTTCTTAATACTTTTATTTTGAAATTATTTCTCTCCCATAAACGGATACTTGAAATCTGTTGGAGCATTAAATGTTTCTTTTATCGTACGGGCACTTAACCAGCGGTACAGGTTTAATATGGAACCGGCTTTATCATTCGTTCCACTTCCCCTTGCACCGCCGAAAGGTTGCTGGCCAACTACGGCTCCTGTTGGTTTATCATTGATATAGAAATTACCTGCACTGTTTCGTAAGGCATTGGTGGCCGTTTCAATTGCAAACCTGTCCTGCGAAATAACAGCCCCCGTCAGGGCATAAGGAGAAGTAGTGTCAACCAGTTTCAATGTTGCTTCAAATTTATTTTCATCATAAATATAAACAGTAAGCACAGGTCCGAATAATTCTTCACACATGGTTATATATTGCGGATCCAAAGCTTCAATAATGGTTGGCTCGATGTAAAACCCGTCTGTTTTATCGCATTTTCCTCCTACCCAGAGCTTCGCATTGGCATCTCTTTTCCTGGCGCCTTTGATATATCCTTCCAGTTTATCAAAACTTTTTTCGTCAATCACAGCGTTCACGAAATTGGTAAAGTCTTCCACCGTTCCCATTTTCATTGATTTCACTACATCTACCAATTTCTTTTTTACTTCTGCAGCCATATTGGAAGGAATATATGCACGGGATGCAGCGGAACATTTTTGTCCCTGGTATTCAAATGCGCCTCGTGCCAGTGCTGTAACAACAACATCGGGGTTTGCAGACTTATGGGCGATCACAAAATCCTTGCCTCCCGTTTCTCCCACGATTCGTGGATATGATTTATACATACCCATATTTTTCCCAATCGTTTCCCACATTTTATTGAAAACACCCGTACTACCGGTAAAGTGTATCCCGGCAAAATCCGGATGATTAAAAACGATCTCACCTATGGTTGGCCCATCAATGAAAACAAGATTTATCACACCATCCGGCAAGCCCGCTTCTTTTAAAATACGCATGAACATCTGTGCACTGTAAACCTGTGTATTCGCACATTTCCAGATGACCACATTGCCGCACATTGCTGCCGATGAAGGCAGATTGCCGCCAATGGCCGTAAAATTAAAAGGGGTTAGTGCAAAAACAAATCCTTCCAGCGGGCGGTATTCCATCCGGTTGTTCATGCCGGCGCCACTGATGGGTTGCTGGCGGTATATATCGCTCAGGAAATGTACATTGAAACGAAGGAAATCTATCAATTCACATGCTGCATCTATTTCAGCCTGGTAAGCATTTTTGCTTTGTCCGAGCATAGTTGTACCGTTGATGTATGGACGATATTTTCCTGCCAGCAGGTCCGCTGCTTTTAAAAATATATTGGCACGGTTCTCCCAACTCATATTTGCCCACTTGTCTTTAACTTTTAAAGCAGCATTTATCGCTTTGGTTACATGTTTTGCTTCGCCCACATGGAACTGGCCAAGCAGGTGTTTACGTTCATGCGGAGGGCGTATCTCCATTGTTTTTCCGGTTCGTATCTCTTCTCCGCCGATATACATCGGCACATCCAGTTTTTCTTTTTTCAGTTCGGCCAAAACCTCTTTCAATCTTTTTTTCTCGGGACTTCCGGGAGCATAATTTAAAACGGGTTCATTGACTGGCATGGGGTAATAAAAATCTCCGTATTGCATGGCTGTAATTTTTATTTTTTATTAAAGTTGAGCAAAGGTATGCCGTACAAGTGAGTGACACAACAATGCTGCATATAATTTCTGTCGCCGGTAAACTAAGAAACATTTTCCTTTTCACTCATCAGATAGGCTTTTATAAAGCCATCGAGATCGCCGTCCATCACTGGCCCAACATTTCCCACTTCATAATCGGTTCGATGGTCTTTGATCATTTTATACGGATGAAAAACGTATGAACGGATCTGGCTGCCCCACTCTATTTTTTTCTTTTTGCTGTTGCTGGCGTCTTTTAATTCGTTCCGCTTCTGCAATTCAATTTCGTATAAGCGGCTTTTAAGCATTTGCATGGCCAGTTCCCTGTTTCCCAACTGGCTCCTGTCCTGCTGACAAACCACTACAATGCCTGTAGGAATATGTGTTAATTGAACCTTGGTCTCCACTTTATTTACATTCTGGCCACCGGCACCACCACTGCGGGAGGTTTCCATTTTTACATCGGCCGGGTTAATATCAATATGAATGGTATCATCAACTAAAGGATATACATTGACGGATGCAAATGAAGTATGCCTGCGTGCATTGCTATCGAAAGGAGATATCCGAACCAGTCGGTGAACGCCATTTTCCGATTTTAAAAAGCCATAAGCAAAATCGCCTTCAAATTCATATGTACAGGTCTTTATGCCGGCTCCATCGCCCCATTGCCAGTCAATCTCAGTAACTTTCCAGCCCTGTTTTTCGCCATACATCCGGAACATACGGGCAAGTATTTCGGCCCAATCCTGGCTTTCGGTTCCACCGGCACCACTGTTAATTTGTAAAACAGCCGGAAGTTCATCCTCGGGTTCATTAAGGGTACTTTTAAATTCTGCTTCTTCGATTTTATTGATGGCATCCGTAAAAGCTTCCTTTACTTCTTCTTCAGAAGTTTCACCCGCTTTCCAGAAATCGAATAATACGGCAAAGTCTTCCACAGCAGTTTCTACTGCATGGTACAGATTTATCCAGTATTCATTGACTTTTATTTCCTTTAAAATGGAAGTAGCACGGGCATTGTCATCCCAGAAGCCCGGCGAAAGGGAAAGCTGTTTATCGTTGGCGGTTTTAGATTCTCTGTTAGCGACGTCAAAGAAACCTCCCCAGGACCAGGACACGGTCTCTCATAGATTTAAGTTGTTCTGTTGTCATGCGGCAAAGATAATTGATTCAATTTGAACTTAGTCCGGTCTGACCAAAGATGTTACTTTTAAAAATATGGGACAGATTATTTAACCCTTATAAAGCAACAGGATATTAATCCTGCTCTATTTTTGATGATCGGGCATTCTGTAAAATCGGATGTTTAACCTGTTTTAGCCATTGTCGGATAAGCCGCACATGTGCCTTATCATACCCCCGGGCACATGAAAAAATGAAACACAATACAGAACATCCTAACTTTATTTCTATTCAAAGCATTTCAGCATTACCAACCTGTTTGAAAAAATGATCCCATACAATACATTACCAAAGATAGAATTGCACCTGCACCTTGATTGTTCTTTAAGTTATGCAGTAGTAAAACAATTATCCCCTTCCGTTACTTTAGCTGATTATAACAGTTCCTTTATTGCCCCGCCTAAATGCACCGACCTGGCAGATTATATTACCCGGGCTATCAAAGGATTTGAACTGATGCAGACAAAGGAACAATTGCGATTGGTAACACTCGATTTATTCAATCAATTAAAAGCAGACAATGTTATTTATGCAGAAATCCGATTTGCCCCATTGCTCCATATTGAAAAAGGATTAACGCCTACTGAAGTTGTACAAGTTGTTAATGATGCTGTTACAGAAGGAAAAGACATTACGGGAATTGAGGCAGGGATCATCCTTTGCACCCTGCGCCACTACTCAGCAGCGCAAAGTATGGAAACCGTGAACCTTGTAAAGGCATTCAGCGGAAAAAATGTAATTGGTTTTGACATTGCTGCCGATGAAGCAGGCTTTCCGATAACCAACCATATCAACGCTTTTTCTTTTGCAAGGGAAAACAACATACCCTGTACGGCGCATGCCGGTGAAGCAATGGGGGCCGAAAGTGTTTGGGAAACGCTGCATCATTTTCATCCCTCCAGGATCGGACATGGTGTAAGAAGTGCCGAAGACCCCGAACTACTTGCATTCCTGAAAAAAGAACAGATTCATCTGGAAGTTTGTCCGACAAGTAATATCCAAACCAATGTTTACGATAAAATAGAAAACCATACAGCAGACAAAATTTATCAGTCGGGAGTTTCCATGAGTATCAATACAGACGGCCGAACGGTTTCAAATGTCAGCTTAACAGATGAATATAAAACCCTGGAACAGCATTTCAACTGGACTCCGGAACATTTTTTAACCTGCAATCTCGCTGCCATTGACCATGCATTTACCCATCCGGATAAAAAAGAAAAACTGAAAGCCCTTATCCGGGATGCCTATATGAAACTGCTTAAAGCATAGCGAACTTTTGTTTACCACAAACCATCCGTTCTTAAAGGCGATTTAATTGGCTTTTATCAGTTTTGCTTTTCTTATTTCATTTCCCTGAATAACTTCCAGGATATAGATTCCCGGTATCAAAGACTCCAGTTTATCTACATTCAATGTATTGAATCCACTATTTACTTTCTTCTGCATAAATTTTACCTGGGAGCCTTTTGAATCGGTAAATCTCATCGAAATCATTCCTGGTTCTTTAAAGCTGGCAGCAAATAAAAATTCATTCTTAAACGGATTCGGTGAAATGGTCAGTTCACTGTTCGGATTTTTTCCGGAAAATATCCTCACAATAAAGGAGTATGCAAATTTTCCATCTATATCCAGCATTTTCAAACGGTAATAAATATAGCCATCCGGGAAATGCTTATCTTCAAAAAGATAGTTATTTGATGCCGAGGATGTTTTAGCTTCAACTGTTCCTATTTTTTCAAAATGTACCCCATCATAACTGCGTTCAATTTCGAAATTTTTCAGGTTTAATTCTTCCGCAGTTATCCAATTTAACAGATTTAACTGATCCTTGCCCGAAACCGAAAAGGCTTGCAGTTTCAGGGGCAATGGTCCCCCGCACCCGGGTATCAATTTTACGGAATCTGTTTTGGAAAGCCCTGCAGCATCTGTTACTTTAAGACTGATAAACCAGGAATAGTCATCGCCGTTACAGCCAATTCTCGAAATCAGGGCTGTGGAAATTTTATTGGTATCCATTGCTTCAGGATGCCTGTGATTGTTATGCCTCAACTCTGTTTGCCATACATAATACAACTGACCGGCATTGTGTTCTGCATCTGATACATTTGCCTGTAAGCTGTAAGCGGTATCTACTCCGATCGTATAGAAAGAATTATTAACCGGACTGATGATCTGAACAACCGGTGCTGTGTTATTAACAGATATGATGAGGCTGTCTGTTTTAACTGCATTCTGATTATCCTTCACCGTAAGTTTAACCACAAACATTTTAGGGTTAGCGTTAGCGGTAGTGAAATTGTGTACCGGGTCTGCAACAGTACTTAATGCTGTTCCGTCGCCGAAATTCCAGGAATACGTTAACGGCCCTCCTTCGGGATCATATGAATTACTGCCGGTAAAATTTACCAATAACGCTGAAGGTCCGGAATTCTTATCCGAACCCATCTGCACAACCGGTGCCTGATTGCCTCCAAAAACCACTTTTTTAATCAGCCCAGTTCCAATATCCACACAAACCAAACTTCCATCCAGGGGGTTTTGCACTATACAGCCGATTGCTGTCCACCCAGTAGAAAAAGAAGTAACAGTTTGCACCTGATCTATATAGTTCATTGTACAGCTCTTGATCCAGGCTCCACCATAATCTGCCATAAAATAGGTATTTCTGTATTCTACCGGGAACAAATCACCCGTGTACCAGGTACCACCTACAGCACAATTTCCCCTGAAAGCAGCACCCGAAACTCCCGAAGAAGCAGAGCCAATTTGTGCCACTGAGACTGTGTTACCATTGAATTTTTTTACCCGGGCACTATCCGTACCGTGTTTCCAATCGAGAGATGGCAACCGGTGAAAAAAACGATTATCATGGGTGCTGGAAATCAGGGTTGAACCATTACAGGGATTGTAAACATGGTGATTGTTATCGGCAGTGGCCTGTTTTATCAGGTTATTAAAACTGAAAAATTGCTGTGTACATCCGCCGATCCCGTATAAAGGATTTGGTTCATCTTTATTATAGGTTGTTGCAGCAGCAATAGCATAACTGTTTATGGATGTAATTCCTTCAAAAATAGGCCAGCCTGCATTTGAAGCCGGAGCTCTTACAACTGTGAATTCCTCGAAAGCGGTCCATCCCACATCTCCCACAAATATTTCACCGATATCGCCTGTTGCCGGATTTGCTGATCCTGTATTTGGTTTGATTGAAAAACGGAAAGGGTTTCTGAATCCCATGGCCCAAACTCTTGAACTGGCTGCCCTGGGTGCGGCTGCAGAATAAAAAGGGTTACTGGGGACTCCATTACCGGTTACCGGATCGATACGCAAAATTTTTCCATCATGGCTATTTATCATTTGTGAACGAAAAGCGCCCACATTTTCATTAGCCCGAATAATACCGTCTGTTAATGCCTGAGCAAAATAAGTTTCCGCAAGATTGCCCTTATCTGTTGTATTGTAACTGGCAGCATCCCCGCAGGAGGCAAGTAAAGTGCCATCTGAAGCAAACGCCAGTGAACCAATTCCATGTGATTCATGCAAAATGGGAATACCGGTGGATTTCGTTTCGCCCAATAAAATGGTTCTGGTAGTCAGGTCTGCCAGCAGATTTGATCCGCTGGTTATGGTTTTATACCGCGTGATCCTGCCAATAGTAGCGGCATTGTATTGATTGGTGGCTGCGTTGTAAGAACCTGTTCCAAAATTGATCAGATAGTGCCTGTCAACAACATACAAAACATAGATCAACCCGTTTGATTCAAAATTGGGGTCCAGGGCAAAACCCAGCATACCATGATCACGCCAGTTACCCACTTCCGGAGAAATGTCTAATACAGGCGTTGATTGTTTTACATATTGGCCTGTGGAAATATTCCAGTTACATACATAGAGCTTGCCTGATTTTTCCCAGACAAATAATTTTTTTCCATCCGTATTAAATGCTGCACCAACAGGTGTTGTCCAGCCTGAAGCAATATTGCTTGATGAAAATCCGGCAGGAAATGTTTGCGCTTCAGATACAGGTGAAAAACAGGTAAGCAGTACATAAAACGTACAGGCTTGCATCCACTTTTTTTTAAATAGCTGTATCATAAATCATCTTTTAAAACAACAATGAATCCATTCCATTCAGGAATGTATTAATAAAATATTCTATTGGGATGATTTTTCAGAACAGCGATAATGGTAATGGATAATTAAGCTTCTGACACACTAATAATCCAATTAGGTAAACAAGAGATTTGTGGATACTCGTGCAAAGTACAAAAAAAAGTAAAAAAACAACCTTTTTTTGCATAAAAAATAATTTAACGGTTGCAATTATAATTAATGTTTTAAGTTTGTCTGAAAGCTACCTAATGGAATTAAAATTTATTAAAAACATACAGTTCACCAAGTTGATAAAAGTTGACGGGAAATTAAAAGAATTCAATTTCAGAAAACCGAACGGAAAACAGGAAGGATTGTTTACTGTTGATGTATTGGATGACAGGGGAAACCGGATCATTTTTAATATGGAAAAAACAGAACAGCACTGGAAAATTGTTACTGCTGAATTACCTATCTGGGTAATCGGATCTGAAAATAATCTGGACGAATTGATATCGGAAGAATTCGTGGGTAGTTGAATTGAACACAATCCTGCAGATTCTTTC
>JBBKWV010000086.1:0-4546 GCA_037969135.1 Ferruginibacter sp. | reverse complement strand
ACCATTAAATCTGACGCTTCGGGAGGCATGGGATCTGTTGCAATATCAGCAGCACCGGTTTTACCCACCACCATTTTTACTTCCGGATATTTCAATAACATGCGTTCCGCCATCAGCATGGTTTCAACCGTTTGAGAAAGGGATGAACCCTGTGGTAAAACAAATTCAATCGCATAATCTCCTTCTTCCAGGGTGGGAATAAACTCGCTACCCATGTATTTAAAAATAATGATGGAAATAATTAACAGCCCGACAGCAAATCCAGTTACTGCATATTTAAATTTTACGGCAGCTTTCATTAAGGGTGAATACAAACGCTGAAAGAAGGCCATCATCCTGTCGGCAAAAGTTTTTTTATGCGTTATGTTTTTAGACAGGAACAATGCACTCATCATGGGGATATAAGTCAGAGATAAAATTAATGCACCCAAAATGGCAAAAGAAACAGTCTCCGCCATAGGGCGAAACATTTTGCCTTCAACTCCCTGTAAAGAAAGAATAGGTAAATAAACAATCAGTATAATGATTTGGCCAAAAGCAGCTGAACTCATCATGCGTCCGGCACTGCTTTCAACAGCACTGTCCATTTGCTGTTGTGATAGTTTTCCTTTTAATTTTTCACTTGAAAAAAAGTGCAATGTAGCTTCCACAATGATTACCGCTCCATCTACAATCAATCCAAAATCAATTGCCCCCAAACTCATCAGATTTGCACTTACACCAAACAGATTCATAAATGCCAATGCAAATAATAAGGATAAGGGAATTGCTGAAGCTACTATTAAACCTGCTCTTAGATTTCCGAGAAATAAAACCAAAATCAGGATTACAATTAATGCCCCTTCTATCAGGTTTGTTTTTACTGTATTGATGGCACGGTCAATTAAATTTGTTCGGTCTAAAAAAGCTTCAATCTCTACATCTTCGGGTAAAGACTTTTCTATTGTTTTCATCCGTTCTTTTACCAACTCCACTACTGTGGCACTGTTTGCCCCCTTCATCATTAACACAATACCTCCAACCACTTCTTTTTCACCGTTGTAAGTCATAGCACCATATCGTGGCGGCGAACCAAACTGCACTGTGGCAACATCCCGTATCAAAACCGGAATACCATTTTGAAGTTTGATAACAATGCTTTCTATATCGGCAAATGTTTTTACAAGACCTACACCCCGGATGAAGTAAGCATTGGGTTTTTTATCAATATATGCACCACCGGTATTTTCATTATTTTTTTGCAGGGCAGTAAATATTTCCGGGATAGTGATATTCATCGCTTTTAACCGCTCGGGATTAATTGCTACTTCATATTGTTTGCTGATACCTCCAAAACCTGTTACTTCTGCTACACCTGAAATGCCTGTTAGCTGTCGTCCAACAATCCAGTCCTGCATGGTACGCAGATCCATAGCTGAATATTTTTGTTCACTACCCTTTTTGGGATGGATAATATACTGGTAAATTTCGCCAAGTCCGGTTGTAACCGGGCCCATTTCGGGAGTGCCCATACCCTTGGGAATTTCCGTTTCAGCAATTTTTAATTTTTCGGAAATAAGCTGGCGGGCAAAATAAATGTCCATTTTTTCGCTAAACACTACAGTTATAACACTTAACCCGAAACGGGAGAAGGATCGCATTTCTTCAATGCCCTGTATATTGGAAAGAGCTCTTTCTACCGGATAAGTAATGAACTGCTCTACTTCCTGTGCAGCCAATGTCGGGGCACGGGTTATAACCTGTACCTGATTATTGGTAACATCGGGCAATGCATCAAGTGGTAATTTGCTGGCACTCCACAAACCCCATATAATAAGTGCCAATGTCATTACAGCAATTATCAGTTTGTTCTTTATACTGAAGTGAATTATTTTTTTCAACATGTTATATCTGTTTGGGTATATGCCTGTGGAAGTGGATTATTCTTTCAGCATTTGCTGCTAAAAGAATGGCTCAACACATGCAGTAACAATTATTTTAATAACCCGGATTGTCGAAGGCTGTTTTGCCTTTTTAGCTTTTTCCTGGATGCCATTTAAATTAGAAGAATGAATTATACCTGCAATACATGCCAATAATTTTTGCTGTGCAGGAAATTCAATAAGGGAGTAATTATGCTATTTTGGGAGGTTGCCAGATATTGTCATACACTTCGGTATGAAAGGCAATATTTAAAAGAGGGAATTTCTCAGATGAATATACAAATTTAACTGTCTTTATTTCTGAAGAAACAGCATTAAAAACTGAAGCAGCACAACAAGTACAGATACAAAAAGGAGTACAAACTTCATTTTTGTGTTCGTGTTCCTGGTGATTGGCTGTAGTTGAAATTTTAGTTGCAGCATTTGAATTGCACTCTATGCTGTCGCCGCATGGCAGGCAGGATAAGTACAGCATGAAGAAAGCCAGTAAAGTGAATAAAAATCTCATTGAGCGCAAATATAATAACTATATTTTAATGAATGAATCTTGCCACACAGTTGCAAAGATTGGTATTCCTGTTAAACACATAAATTATTCATGAAAATAAATCAATAAGTCTACCCGCAACAATTTTTGTTTCGTTGTATAGACGGACATTTAACCGAACCATAACTGCAAAATACACAGCAATCTCCTTCCTTTGGCTTCAGTCTTGTTTTACAGTTTGTACATTCATAAAAAAATTGACAGGCATCCGTTGGCATAGTTTCTTCCTGGTTATGAAGACAAACCGGGCAGGTAATAGTTGATAATAATTGGACTATCATTTGCAACAATCTTTTTCCTTAAAAAAAATGGCTTTAAAGATTTTCCGGACAAATTGGGATACTGATTTGACCGTAATCATAACCATAAAGATAAATGTATTCCCAGAGATTGAAATAAAGCCCGGTTGCTCAGGCATACCAACCGAATGTGCCGCCACACAAAAAATTTGCTTTACTAAATCCTGACTTTTTTAATAGTAGTGCAGCTTCAGCGGTCCTTCCGCCACCTTTACCGCAGACGGTAATTATGATCGAATCTATTGACAAATCTTTTGAATGGGCTTGCAACTCACCCAAAGGAATATTGATTGCAGCAGGAATATGATTTTCTATATATTCTTCCGGGCTTCTTACATCAATGATAGTAAGTTGTTCTGAAAATTGCTTTAGTAACTGTTGAAGGTCTTCTAATGCAAAGCATTGCTGTTGTAACTGTTCCTGCATCTTATTCATTTTTTATTGATTATCCAATCCCATATTTTTATTGAGCCATCTGTTTTGCATTTCATCCTGTAATAAATTATTAAAGCTGAAACAAAGGTTAATAATCCTATGAAAATAATAGCTGCATTGATGCTTATTAAATCGGCAATGATTCCTGTAAGTATTGCACCAATTGCATAACCCAAATCTCTCCATAGCCTGAAAATGCCAATGCTCTTTGCCCTGTCATGTGGATTACTGTTTTCTGCTATTGTTGCCAGGAATGTAGGATAAACCATAGCTGTGCCCCATCCCAAAACTGACGAAAGTATAATAAAATGAGTCATGTTATTTGCCCAGACCAAAACTATTAAAGAGACAGCTTGTAAAAACATTCCAATGTAAAGCATATTCTTTTTGCAGAATTTGTCAGCCATTTTTCCTGTAAATAATTGGCCGAGGCCCCAAACAGCTGGATATATAGCTGTTACAATGCCTATTTCTGCAATGGTAAAACCTTTTGTGGCTAGCAGGATAGGAAAAATACCCCAGACCATACCATCATTCAGGTTATTAATTAATCCTGCCAGTGTTACCGAACCCAGATTTTTATCTTTCCAGGTTGTTTCCCAAAATATATTTTTCATTCTGGGAATGGTACTAGTTATAGTTTCTTTTGCAACATGATGTTTGCTGTCATTAATAAAAAAGACTGATCCAACCAATCCAAAAAAAACCAAACCAATTCCCAAATAAAACGGATAAGGTCGTAAGCCGTATTCACTAGCTATCCATCCTGTTAAAAAGGCAACAATCGCCACAGCTATATAACCGGCAAATTCGTTCAAACCCATTGCCAAACCTCTCTGCTTTTCTCCTACAATGTCAATCTTCATTATTACGGTACTGCTCCAAGTTAAACCCTGGCTCATTCCCAGCAATACATTGGCAGCTATTATCCAACTCCAGGATGGAGCAAACATTAATATGAATGGAATAGGAATCGCAATTATCCAACCCGCTACTAAGAGGTTCTTACTTCCGAATCTGTTGGCTAATGCACCTGTATAATAATTAGTAATCGCTTTAACGATCCCAAAAACAATGATGAATGAAAGAATGGCTGTTTTAGCTGCTATGGCAAATTCTTTTTCAGCAATCTGTGGAAGAATACTTCTTTCCAAACCTATCATGCCACCAACAAAGGCGTTGATGATTACCAGGAGTGTAAACTGTTTCCAGTTTTCTTTTAAGCCTAATTTGACCTGCTCATTCATATTGCACAAAGCTGGCAACAATAAATAGCTAATCCTTTAACATAAGATAAATAATCAGTGTTGGCCCCGTATGCGGCTCAGGCTAACCTGTGTAAT
>JBBKWV010000085.1:0-4435 GCA_037969135.1 Ferruginibacter sp. | reverse complement strand
GCAGTACTTTTTGCTCCATCTTCATAATTAAAAGTACTGCTTGACCTTTTTCTAACTGATTTCCAGTTATTCCATTTTACACTATTATAAGAAATGCTACCACTGTAAACATTTACATTAATAATCTTTAACGTTGTTATGGCAGCTGCATTCACGGTTATCTGCATTGTATCTTTTGCAGTGGCATTATTGTTATCCGTTACTTTTAAAACCAGCAAATAGGTTCCTTCAACCAACCCGGTAATATCTGTTACTGCTGATGCGGCATTTGAAAATATGCCGGCAGCCGGACCTGATATCTTTGTCCATGAATAAGATGTAATGGATCCATCCTGATCGGTGCCACTTCCATTTAATGTAGTTGAATTGATTGGTAATGTGATCACCTGGTCGATGCCTGCATTGGCAGTTGGAGCCTTGTTTCCGGCAGCATTTACCGTGATCTGCATCGTATCTCTTCCTGTCGCAGCAGCGTTGTCGGTTACTTTCAGTTCATACTTATATACACCCTGTATCAATCCGGAAACAGAAGTGGAAGCTGCAGATACATTGCTGATCGTTCCGCCAGTTGGTCCCGAAATTTTTGTCCAGAGGTAAGCACTGATCGTACCATCAGCATCTGTTCCGCTACCGGATAATGACACCGAACTGGTTGGTAAAGTTATCGTCTGATCAGGACCTGCATTAGAAACAGGTGCCGAATTCGATGCAGTTGCAGACACAAAAGTTAATGTGTTGATATTAAATCCACCGGTTATAAAATATATCCGCATCGATTTCAAACCTGCAGTAAGATTAATATTTGGTACAGATACTGTTTGCCAGATTTGATAACCACCTGTATTGGGTGCAGTCATTGTTGCTATAATTGTTCCGTCAATTTCAACCTGGAATGAAGAGGAACTGTTCATGGAAGCCAACCGGGCATTTAGAGTATAAACCCCCGTGCTGGTTACGTTTACAGAATACTTTGTCCATTCTCCCGGCTCTGTCCATCCAATATAGGCAGTTCCCTCAGTTGATAAAGAAAGGTCTACTGATTCAGTAAGCCTGTAAGCATCACCTAAGTTCTCTGGGGAACTGTCGTAATAGGAAATATTCTGTCCGCTAATATCAAAATTCTCTGCCTCAATTGTTCCCGGTATTGGCCAGGGGGTTCCTCCATATGCATTATTAGAGGAAGCTACGGGATTCACGATTATCTGCATCGTATCCCTTCCTGTCGCAGCAGCATTATCAGTCACTTTCAGTTCATATTTATATACTCCCTGAATAAGACCTGTAACGGTTGTGTTTGCTGATGTTGCACTGCTGATCGTTCCGCCAGTTGGGCCCGAAATTTTGGTCCAGAGATAAGCACTGATTGTACCATCAGCATCGGTTCCGCTGCCGGATAAAGACACCGTACTGGTTGGTAAAGTTATATTCTGGTCTATCCCTGCATTGGCTGTGGGAGCCTGGTTTCCTGCAGCATTCACCGTTATCTGCATGGTATCTCTTCCAATTGCTCCGCCGTTGTCGGTCACTTTCAATTCATATTTATAGATGCCTTGCAACAACCCTGTTACAGAAGTTACCGCATTAATTGAAGCTGTAATCGCTCCACCGGTAGGGCCGGAAATTTTTGTCCAGGCATAAGATGCAATGGTTCCGTCAGGATCGGCACCGCTACCTGTTAGGTTTGCAGTAACTGTTGGAAGGGTAATCGTCTGATCGGGTCCAGCATTTGCTGTGGGTGTCACATTCCCTGCGCCATTTTTTATGAGAACTACTGAAGTATATGGTGCCAATGTTATGGCTCCGGAGAAAGATATTCCTTTCATATCTATATAGTTTGCTCCCAAAGAAATCGTTTTTGCAGATGCAGTTTCGTTGTATTCAAATCTCAGGTCATTAACGTTACTGATAGAAACAGGAGACTTAGCTGAATTGGCTTCCTGACCGGTATATGATTTCCATTGTGCCAGGCTATTGTAATAATTAGTACCATTCTGGTCTCTCCAGATTGTAAGATTATCGTCTAACGGCCTTGCATAAACATTGTTATTTGCACTGAAGCTGGAAGGCATGCTGGTTGCACCCGGCTCATAATATGCCGCATATTGTCCGGCACTTTTTGCAACAAGTACATTGCCATTAACTGTAAGGTTTGCTATACCTGTTGAAGGCTGGTAATTTAAAACATACAATCCTCTAACACAATCATAAATGGTATTTCCGGTAGCTGAAGATTCATGTGCTCCGTTTAAAAATAAACCCAGTCGTGCATTTGCAATAGAATTGTTAATGTAATCTACATTGGGTGATGTACCGTCGTTGTATATCCCCATGGCTTCACTTGCATTGGATGATGGAGTTCCTCCCTCAATGGCACCAATAGAATTAATTACGATATTATCCCTTACTGTTCTTTGTGAGAATGACTGCGGACCAGGACCTAACTGGTTGGGATAGCAGTAAATACCGCCACCGTCGTCTTTGATATAATTAGTAGTATTTACAAAATTATTTTTTATTACAGCGGCATTGCCATCCCATCTGATTCCGCAATAACCAGCATTGGTAATACTGTTATAAGAAACCATAGCATTATCGCCATTTGAAATGATCCCGGTATAGCTATCGTCACCGTTACCACCCATTCCGGGAATATTCCCAATGTTAAAAAGGGTATTTCCGTTTATATAAGCATTGCTTGAAGAACCTCCGTGGATACCTCTGCTGTTTATTTCATTGAAAGTGCTGCCCGTGACTTTTAGATTTTGTGAATTGGGATATCCATAAATGGCATCAGCACCGATAAAATTAAACGCACAGTTTTGAATGGTAATACTATTTCTGGAAGTTGTATTAATTCCTGTACTGTTGAATCCGGAAAAATTGATATTATCGAAGATGATATAATCCTTACTATTGAGGTTAACTGCTACTTCAATAGTTGGAACCTGTACATTCACCGGACTAACTGTACTATAAATATTTATTTTTTTTGTTGAAGTATTATAACACCAGTCATTTTGTGCCGTTAATGCTTTTATATTATTTTGAATAAAATAACCCCAGCCTGACTGGATAGCATCTCCACTATTAGAAAAATTAATACTGTTCCCCGATGCCGAACTAATGGTAAACCTATCCAATATCCATCTGTACTTTCTAAGCACAACCTGTGCGCCAGTCCAGTTTGTTGTACTGCTGTTTAAATGTGTTGCGTCTGTAATACTGTTTCCACCTGTTGAACCGATTGTCCAGTATCCGGTTTTGGGCATCCTTCCCATTGCTACATTGATGCCATTTACAGATAATATATTACAACTGCTTAGTGTTGAAACTCCTACAGCACTTTCCCAGATATTTGAACCCTGGTTTATCCAGGAAGACACAGCAGCAAATCCGGAAATTACAGGAGTCGCCCCTGTTCCGTAGGCTCCGATGGTGATCGGATTCGAAGATGTTCCCGATTTATTGATAACAATACTTCCTGAAAAAACTTCTCCTCTTTTGAAATAAATATTATCTCCGGGAAGCAGACTGCTGAAAAATGAATTCAGCTTGCTGATTGTTTTCCATGGAGTTGATGCACTCTGAGCCTGTGCACTTGTTCGGTTATCATCTCCTGTGCTGGAAGAAAAATAATAGTTGGTTGCATTTGCAATGCTTGAAATAAAAAGAAAGATCAGTACAAAAAATGGTTTCATAGGTTTTTGTTTTATTGAATTATGATTTCTGATATTTTTAACTTATTAAACTCTATTAAAAATTACCTGCTTTACACTTCCTGAATACGCATAACTTTCCTGTTCATAACAATGAAATTTTTTTTCAATTAGTTATGTTTACTATTTTGCTATGTGTCGGGGAGCAGTTTTACTTTTCTTTTTTATTTACATCGCTTTTTCCGGAGCTAATACAGATTCTATTCTGTCGAACCTTAGATGGGCTTAATAAACACGTCGAATAATTTTTCATTAACAATATTGTTCATAGGTATGGGTTTGCAACGGTCTGTATTTCATAAAAAAATCATTCTTTTTATGCATACAAATTTTTTGATTCAACTTAAAATTAAAGCCGATAAATAAAATAATTTTTGAATAAATTTACTCGTGAAGATTGGTTTCAAAAATAATACTGGATCTCAACAAGTTGGCTTGATATATTCAACTATCAAGCCAGTTTGCCAAAAACACAGGATAGCCCTGTAGTTGCAAATATCAAATATTTGTAGAGCAAATTAAAGTATGTTAGTCAGCCCGGAAGGGAAAATATGGATCTGTTTTTATTTAGTTTCAAAAAAACATCTATATAAAAACGATGCGGGATTTTTTATGCTGGATTGAAAAGCAATACGCTTGTAAAAAAAAAATAATGCTGTTCAAATTCATAAAACATTAACGCTTATTTGTATTTTCTATTTGATTTCATTGTATGAAAA
>JBBKWV010000084.1:0-3816 GCA_037969135.1 Ferruginibacter sp. | reverse complement strand
TTAATGCCATCCCTACATAAGTAGCTTTATCCCTTTCACTCAATAATACATAAACTGTAACCATATTTAATAAAAAAACCTCTCAATTTATGAGAGGCTTTGTAGCACGTACGGGAATCGAACCCGTGATTCCTCCGTGAAAGGGAGGCGTCTTAACCCCTTGACCAACGCGCCATTTCCTGTAAAGGACGGCAAAGATAACCAGATGAAGTTTTGTATCCAAAATTTTTTAAATTATTCTGATTTTTTTGCTGAATATTTTAATGGCACTCAAATTAACCCATCAAACCCTAAAGATGTTAACCATCCGTTTCGTAGTTTGTGACTATATAAAAATATATCGAATATGGCAGTTCAATGGAAAGGAGTTTTTCCGGCAGTAACCACAAAATTTACGGCGAAAGACCAAATTGACCTTTCGCTGTTTGAAATAAACCTGATGGCACAAATGGATGCAGCTGTTCATGGCATTATACTGGGTGGTACATTGGGAGAATCAAGTGTATTAACAGTAGATGAAAAAGAAACACTGGTAAAATTTGCTGTTGAAAAAGTGGCAGGAAAAATACCCGTTATACTGAATATCGCAGAAGGGTCAATGAAAGAGGCCATTATTCAGGCAGACAATGCAAAAAAATGGGGTGCTGAAGGATTGATGATGTTGCCTCCCATGCGCTATAAACCTGATCACCGCGAAGCTGTAAACTGGTTTAAAACAATTGCCAATAATACTGATCTACCCATCATGATCTATAATAACCCGGTTGATTACAAAACAGAAGTAACCCTTGATATGTTTGAGGAGATCATTGAATGTAAAAATATTCAGGCAGTTAAAGAATCTACAAGAGATACGACCAATGTAACCAGGATGATTAGCCGCTTTGGCGAACGGGTCAGCATTCTATGTGGTGTGGATACATTGGCTTATGAAGAACTTTGTCTTGGTGCTTCTGGATGGGTTGCCGGATTGGTTTGTGCTTTTCCAAAAGAAACGGTAGCCATTTATAATCTGGTTAAAGCCCAGAAGCATGAAGAGGCTTTAAAGATCTACCGATGGTTCATGCCTTTATTAGAATTAGATATTCATCCTAAGCTGGTACAATATATTAAACTGGCAGAAACGCAAACAGGAATTGGGTCAGAATATGTACGGGCTCCCCGTTTGACCCTTGTGGGTGAAGAAAGAGAGGCTGTTTTGAAGATCATCGATGATGGGATTGCAATGAGGCCGGTACTATAAAACAATACGCATCTTTTTACTTCTTGGTAAATAAACGGTTACCGGAGCTTCATTGAAATTATCAAATGACTGCTCAATGAGTTGATGATCGGGCCAATGAACCCGAACCTGATTTTTGGTTATACGATAATTCACCGTATACAAAGTGCCAAAATTCTTTTCGTAATTATGGGTAAACAGCGGTGATTCCAAAAACTTACCAGTTATATTTTCTTCGTTCTCAAACAAATTGGCCTGCATCTTTTCCATGACCTCCATTCTCTCTACTGAAGAAGTTAATGCTGCATAAGCAGGCCATTCAACCTGTTGCTGGTGATTGGCTGCAATAGCAGCGTTGGTAACTACCGGATCCCGATCGGGAGAAACATATACAGTGGCATAATTTCCTGCTGCATCTGCAAGCGTTACATTATATACCATGTGAACAGGAATACGTTTTAATTTTTCAACAGCCTCATCAACTGTTGATGCTGTTTCCAGCAGGTAACGTATTATCAATGGGATTCCAAAACCATCTCCGGAAATTTTACGGCCACCGAAAGCCAAAGAGGCAGCAAGCCCATCTGCATTCATTCCATCGAGCAAACCCCAGGTACAATCAGACATACCAATTACAGGTTTGAGCCATTTTGTATACAGCAAATTTCCTTCAAACAAAGCAGGATTATAATCGTAATTGCGGATGAGAAAAATATCGTTTCTGTTGCATACCATTTGCGAACAACCAGCCATATAGGGCGGCGGACAATACATGCTTAAAAACCTTGCTTCCAGATCGCCAGCACCGGCCAAAGTACAAAGCTGATGATACAACGGCACCAATTCAGGCATATGCTGCTCCAATTTAGTCAACGAACTGAGATAACCTTTCCGGTTCATCACACCTTCTGATAAAAACCATTGCCGGTAAGAAGGCCAGGCCTTATTAAATAAGTCCTGCCATTTATATCCCGGAAAATCTTCCTGTATGCAATTAAGCGATAAGATCATAAAATGAAATTACAACATTTTAAATCCACCAATTTCCAATGGTTGATTCTGTACATCAGCAAAGGAATCCAAAGGAACACCCTCAAATTCTTTCCTCATGGCTTTGATCCATTTTTCAGCACGTGCATTCAATTTAAAACTGTCGCTCATCAATCTTCCCCGCATAACCAATATTCCCAAGTCAGCTCCTTCATACCGGTAATTATCTACATCACTGATGCGTAAAAAGAAAGCTTCATTTTCCGACTCTACAGATCTTCTGTGTGTATCCATCCTTGAAAAACTGATTGTCCCGTCTTCATTCATTGTATAAATACCGCTTTTCGGCGCTTTCGTAATTTTATCAATTGTTTTATCTGTATGCTTGATTACCATCTGTCCCCAGCTATCTGTATTTTCTTTTTTTGCCCAGCGTGTGTTAAGGGCTTTTACATTCAATTCATATGGATGATCCATCCACTCCATTAAATGAAAAAGAAACAATGGCATGTCAGACAAGGCAAATACCGCATGGTTTGTGATTGAACTGGCACCGGTGATTCTCGGATTCAATTCACCCAGATAAATTTCTTTGGTATCCTGGTCAATTAAAAAATCCAATTCAAAATATCCATTATAACCTTCTTTACGTAGTTGGTCTCCAAAAAGCTGGGTATATTCTCTTGCTTTTTTACGGATAGACGCATTGAATGCATCAGGATAAATTTCATTGCCGCACCAGCCACCTTTATATGGAGTGAGGTTTTTAAATCCAACCAACTCTGTCATCAACGGAGCGACAATGGTACCATGACGAGTTACACAGGCTTCAATAGCCGAGCCTTTACAATTGATACGTTTCATCACTTTCACTTCAACTTCTTTCTCAATTTCTTCTGCGTATTTATTATACTCCTCTTCGTTGGTTATAAAAAAGGTGGTATGGCCTGAATCGCCGAATGGAGTTTGAATAACCAAATCGGTTCCCAGCTGTTTGCTCACTTCACATAAATGCTTATAGTTCTCCACTTTTGATAAAACATTGGGAACACAAGGCACGCCAGCTTTTTCGGCAATGCGGTTCGTGTTCACTTTATTATCCATAAACGTGCGCATCTTGGCCGATGGGAAGCATATTTCCAGGCCCAGGTTCTTCGCAAGTTCTTCCGTTTTTTCATCAAACATCAGCAACATGGCTTTGCCGCCTTCGCCGCGGTTGCGGATATATTCAACAACTTCCTTATGCTCCAGTAAATAATTATTGATATCCTCAATGCTTTGGAACTCTTCATGTGGTACTTCTTCTTTTGGCGTAAACACATTAGGATGTTGGTGATTAAAACAGTTGATGTAGGTGATAAACTTGAATCCCTTCACCCACTCATCGGCACCCAGCAAATTAAAATTGGTGGCACTGATAAAATAGATGGGTTTATCATTCGTATAAAAAAATCGTCTGATGTCTGAAATTCCTTTCAACGGTTTTTCTTTTTTGATCAACTTATTGGGTGTTGTGGTTATGTGCGTTGTTGACAATGTTTCTGATTTTTTTTCTTTTACAATATTTGTGTCCATAATGATACTTTGTGTTTTTTAGTGAACTA
>JBBKWV010000083.1:0-11315 GCA_037969135.1 Ferruginibacter sp. | reverse complement strand
GCACTAGTAGAAAAGAATGACAATCCGAGTTACGATCCAACAAGGGGTGAAGGGAAATTTAAAAATGTGGAAATAGCTGCTGTACTCGATGCAAATATGGCTGCCGCTGGTGAAAAAGTAGCTACTGTTAAATGCTTGAGTTGTCACAAATTAACAGATGAAAGGCTTGTTGGTCCGGGTTGGAAAGGGGCTACTTCAAGACATAGTCCTGAATGGATCATGAATTTCGTGACCAATACTGATGAAATGCTTGATAAAGATCCGAAAGCACAGGCGCAGTTGGAAATATGTCTTGTGCGTATGCCAAATCAAAATGTGTCTGATGAAGATGCCAGATCTCTGCTGGAATTTATGCGCAAAAATGACGGAGTAAGGTAATGGAGCAAACTAATTGATTAAAATAAAAAATATTTTATACCCTAATAATGATGTTTATGAAAAGAATTAAAACGGGAGCAATACTAATCGCATTTATTGCTTTCATAACAGGTATGGTTAGTTGTAAACCAAAAAATGCAGGAAATGCAGTGAGCTCCGATGCAGCTTCAAAAGTGTATGTTGCTCCGGGCAAATATGATGAATTCTATAATTTTGTTTCGGGCGGTTTTAGTGGCCAGTTGAGTACATATGGCCTTCCTTCAGGTCGTTTGTTGCGGGTAATTCCTGTTTTTTCTGTTGATCCTGAAAAAGGCTGGGGTTATAGTGAGGAAACAAAACCAATGTTAAACACTTCGCATGGTTTCGTTCCCTGGGATGATCTGCATCACGTTCAGTTATCTAAAACAAACGGCGAGTACGACGGACGTTGGATCTTTGGCAATGCAAATAACACTCCGAGGGTTGCCAGGATTGATTTGAAAACATTCAGAACTAATGAGATCATTGAATTGCCAAACAGTGGCGGTAATCACTCATCTCCGTTTATTACAGAGAATACTGAATATGTTGTAGCGGGTACCCGTTTCAGTGTGCCTCCGGATGATGCCAATGGGGATGTTCCCATCAGTTCTTATAAACAAAACTTTAAAGGAACAATCAGTTTTATCAGTGTTGCAAAGGAAGATGGTAAAATGGATATCTCCTTTCAGCTGCAATGCCCGGGTGTGAATTTTGACCTGAGCAGAGCCGGAAAAGGAGTTTCAAGCGGTTGGTTTTTCTTCTCTTGTTATAATACAGAACAGGCATATACTTTATTGGAAGTAAATGCTTCACAGAAAGACAAGGACTTCGTGATGGCAGTAAACTGGAAAAAAGCGGAAGAGTATATCAAGGCCGGAAAAGGAAGAAAACAATCAGTGAAATATGCACATAATGTATATGATGAAAAAACACATTCTGCAACATCCACCATTAAAACAGAAGTGACAGTATTGGACGTAAAGGATTTTAAAGACATCTGTTATTTTTTCCCTTGTCCTAAATCACCGCATGGATGTGATGTAAGCCCCACAGGTGAATACATTGTGGGTAGCGGTAAACTGGCAGCATTGATTCCGGTATTTAGTTTTGATAAGATTCAAAAAGCCATCGCAGCAAAGGACTTTATTGGTGATTTCGATGGTATCCCTATTCTTAAATATGAATCCGTTTTATATGGAGAGGTGAAAAAACCAGGCCTTGGCCCATTACACACAGAGTTTGATAATAAGGGAAATGCATATACATCCATGTTTGTTTCATCTGAAGTAGTAAAGTGGAATGTCAAGGATTTAAAAGTACTGGACAGGGCTCCAACATATTACTCTGTAGGTCACTTATGCGTTGCCGGTGGAGACACTAAAAGTCCTTATGGCAAATACCTGGTAGCCTATAATAAAATAACCAAAGACCGCTTTTTACCAACTGGTCCTGAACTTTCACAAAGCGCACAGTTATATGATATCAGTGGCGATAAAATGCAGTTGATCCTGGATTTTCCAACCATTGGCGAACCGCATTATGCACAAATAGTACCAGCCGATCTGATCAGGCCGAATTCTACCAAGTTCTTTAAGATGGAAGATAATAAGAACCCTTATTTCTCCAATGGAGAAGCTGCAACAAAAGTTGTACGTGAAGGAAATAAAGTACATGTTTATATGACAGCCATTCGGTCTCACCTCACTCCGGATAATATCGAAGGAGTAAAAATGGGAGATGAGGTCTATTTCCATGTTACCAATATTGAACAGGATTGGGATGTACCTCATGGTTTTGCGATAAAAGGAGCTTTAACTGCTGAGTTATTGATCATGCCGGGTGAAACACAAACTTTAAAATGGATACCAGAAAGGGTTGGCATCTCACCAATGTACTGTACAGATTTCTGCAGCGCTTTGCATCAGGAAATGTCAGGATATATTCGGGTGTCTCCTGCAGGAAGTTCAGTTCCTTTAAAATATGGAACCGGAAAACTTGAAGTGAATGGTACAGAAATAAAAAAATAATTTTTATTTGGAAACAGGCTTTTTTTTAAGCCTGTTTCTTTTTTTTTAATAATTTGAAAATAAAAAGGATGAAGAAAGAAAAGCTTGGTGTTGGGATAAGGATTATATTAATAATTTGTGGGTTGGCTTTAATACCGGTTTTGTTTGTACCTATGTGGAAAATAGATCTTGTTGCACCCCAATATCCTGAAGGGTTGATGCTGTTGATATACCCTGATAAATTAGGAGGAAACGTTGATATCATAAACGGATTGAATCATTATATTGGAATGAAAACCCTGCATACGGCTGATTTCATTGAATTTACAGTGTTGCCTTATATTATCAGTTTTTTCGCATTGTTATTTTTGCTCACCGGTTTTGTAGCAAAAAGAAAATGGCTTTATTTATTGACTTTGCTGTTTGTTTCTTTTGGAGTTCTGGCCATGGTGGATTTTTGGAGATGGGAATATAATTACGGACATAATTTAAATCCCGATGCCGCCATTATTGTACCTGGGATGGCTTATCAGCCTCCATTGATCGGATTCAAGCAATTGCTGAATTTCGGCGCTTACTCTATGCCCAATATAGGTGGCTGGATCTTTATTTCTGTTGGAGTATTGCTGATGCTGTGTACTATTATTGTATGGAATGGATACAGAAAAAAAAGCAACAAATTTAAACCGGTAACAGCTTTGATTTTATTTTCCATGGTTTGTATGCTTTCCTGTAATAAAGGGCCACAGCAGATATTAACCGGAACGGATCATTGTTATTCCTGTAAAATGACCATCAGCGATCCGCGTTTCGGTGCTGAAATAATTACCCAAAAAGGAAAAGCATATAAATTTGATGATACACATTGCTTACTTGGATATTTACGATCAAACGATTTGCCTGGAACTGAAATAAAAGACATCTACGTCAGTAACTTCTCTATGGATCATCAACTGCTGAACATAAAGGAGGCTTTATTGCTGAGCAGTGAAGAGATCCGTGGACCAATGGGTGGAAATATTGCTGCATTTAACCATGCAGATAGTTTTAATAAAATCAGGGAATTTTATAAAGGGATTGCTGTTAATTGGGGCGATGTAAAAAAATAATGAAAGGAATTTTCTATATACTTGTTTTGATTTGTTTTAGCAAAACTGTTAAAGCAAATACTATCAGGGTGGGAATTGGTAAGGAATGCCAGACAATACAGGCAGCCTTAAATAAAGCACTTACAGGCGATAGTATAATCGTTGAGCCGGGTATGTATCATGAAAAAAATCTGATCATCGACAAACGAGTCATATTGATCGGTTTGAATTATCCTGTTTTAAACGGGGAAAATAAGTATGAGATCATTTCTGTAAAAGCAGATGCTGTTGTTGTTGATGGTTTTAAAATAATTCATTCCGGTATTTCAAGTATCGAAGATTTTGCAGGGATCAAGATTTATAATTCCCGTGATGTGATCATCAGGAATAATATACTGGATGATACTTTTTTCGGCATCTATGTACTATATGGAATGAATTGTACTATCGAAAAGAACAGTCTTACTTCTTACAGGGTAAATGAACAGCAGGCAGGTAACGGAATCCATTGCTGGAAAAGTGATAGTTTACTTATAATTGCCAACAGTATCAATGGGCACCGGGATGGGATATACTTTGAGTTTGTAAATAACTCAGTCATCTGGAGAAATACTTCCGAAGGAAATCTTCGTTATGGCCTTCATTTTATGTTTTCAAATAATGATGCATATATCTGTAATGTATTTAAAAATAATGGGGCAGGGGTTGCCGTTATGTTTTCCAAGTCAGTGAAAATGTTTCACAATATTTTTGAAGAAAACTGGGGAGACGGCGCTTATGGATTGTTATTGAAAGAGATCAGCGACAGCTACATTGAAAATAACCGGTTTATTAAAAATACCATCGGCATATTTATGGAAGGAGCCAGCAGGGTTCAACTCTTAAAAAATGTTTTTGAAAGTAATGGATGGGCTATGAAAATTCAGGCAAGCTGCCTGGATGTCACAGTGCTCAATAATAATTTTAAGTCAAATACATTTGATGTAGGCACCAACGGCAGCCTGGTGCTGAGTACATTTAATAATAATTACTGGGATAAGTATGAAGGCTATGATATCAATAAGGACAAAATGGGTGATATACCATACCGTCCCGTTAGTTTATATGCAATGATCATTGAGCAGAACCCTCCGGCAATGATTCTCTTCAGAAGTTTTATGACTTCATTGCTTGATAAAACAGAAAAAATATTGCCAACACTTACACCGGTAAATTTAAAGGATGATCAACCATTGATGAAAGCTTTACCATTATGATTATAGCAAGTAATGTAACCAAGCAATTTGGTAAAATGAAGGCACTTGATAATGTATCTGCGAAATGCAATAAAGGAGAATGTATTGCCCTGATTGGCCCAAATGGAAGTGGTAAAACAACGTTTATTAAGTGTGTATTGGGCATGGTTGTATGTAACAGCGGTTTTATAACATTCAATGGTAAAAATATTTTGCACGATTGGAATTACCGCAATCATATCGGCTACATGCCGCAGATCGGTCGATACCCGGAAAATATGACGATCGGACAGGTTCTTGAAATGATGAAAGACATCAGGGGAAACAAAGGACAGATTTATGACGAAGATCTCATCAATCAATTTGAATTAAAGAGCCTGTTGAAAAAGAGGATGAGAACTTTATCCGGAGGTACCAGGCAAAAAGTGAGCGCTTCTCTTGCATTCTTATTTAACCCCGATGTGCTTATCCTGGATGAACCAACAGCAGGATTGGATCCGCTTTCTTCAGAAATTTTGAAAGAAAAGATCATTGCAGAAAAAAAGAATGGCAAACTGATCCTCATTACTTCTCACGTTTTAAGTGAACTTGATGACCTGGTAACTCAGGTAATTTATATGCAGGACGGGAAACTTTGTTTTCACAAAAGCATCGAAGCATTAAGGGAATCTACCGGAGAAAAAAAGTTATCCAAAGCAATTGCTAATGTAATGTTGAACAGCAAATGAAAAAAATTATAAAATATGTGATCATTGATATTCTGCGAAACAGGATAATGCTTACCTATACGCTCTTCCTGCTCGTCATATCTCTGAGTATTTTTAATATGGAGGATAATTCTGCAAAAGGGCTACTTAGTTTGCTGAATATCATACTGATAATTGTACCCCTTGTTAGCATGTTGTTTTCGGCAATTTATGTTTATAACAGCGCAGAATTTCTGGAATTACTGGTTAGCCAGCCTTTAAAAAGAAGTACCATATGGTTAAGCTTGTATTCCGGACTTTCCTGTTCAATGGCCTTTGCTTTTTTTATCGGTGCAGGCATTCCCATTCTTTTATACGAACCAACTGATACGGGTTTTATGATGCTGATGGTTGGATTATTTTTATCGGTGATTTTTGTTGCAATAGCTATGCTTGCAGCCGTATTAACGCGGGATAAGGCCAAAGGCATTGGTGTCACTATTTTATTGTGGCTGTATTTCGCATTGATATTTGATGGTCTTGTTTTATTCCTGTTATTTCAGTTTGCCGATTATCCGCTGGAAAATTTAATGGTAACAATAAGTGCATTGAACCCTATTGATCTTGGAAGGATTTTGATTTTATTGAAATTGGATGTGTCTGCATTAATGGGATATACCGGAGCCATATTTAAAAACTTTTTTGGAAGCAAAATAGGCCTGGTCCTTTCTGTTTCTATCATGTTTATTTGGATGATTCTACCGGTATGGTTGTCGTTACGGAAATTCGGCCGAAAAGATTTATGACCAGAATCTTTTCTGATTTGTTGATATGCTGCAAAATTAATTACTGTGATAAATATTTTATTAGGAGTTTAAACCGTTATTAAAAAAATAGTATGAAACGACACGAATCACTGGCGCCATTATCCCGTGAACACCATAATTCACTTATTCTGGCTCAGTTACTGAAAAAAAATGCGCCAAAGTATACTGGCTTGCCGGAAGATATTAACGGAAAGATCATCTATGCAAAACATGTGTTTCAAAACTCGATCAGGGAACATTTTCGCAAAGAAGAAACCATCCTTGATAATGTGAGTCATTGTAACCGTGAGATTGAAAAACTATCCCAGGAAATAAAATCAGAACATCATCAAATTGAAGAATTATTTATGCATCTGGATAAATACACAAATTGTGAAGAAGTGATGCATAGCCTGGGACTTGCATTGGAGGCACATATCCGGAAAGAAGAAAGGGTATTATTTCCATTGATACAACAACATTGTTCGGAGAAAGAGTTAAAAGAAATAGGGGAGATCCTGCATTGAATTTTATGCATTATGAAAAAAGACATAGAACCCGGAGTTGATATTGAATTATTGGTAAAAAGTTTTTATCAAAAGGTAAAATTGGACCCGGTTATCGGTTATATTTTTACTGATCTGGTTCAGGTAAACTGGGATGTACATATGCCTGTGATGTTTAGGTTCTGGGAAAATATTTTATTTTATACCGGTAGTTATACCGGTAATCCACTGAAAATACATAAACATTTACACAGTCTGTTTCCATTGACAGAAGAACATTTTGCCGTATGGAACAGGTTGTTTTTTTCTACAGTTGATGAACTGTTTGAAGGTGAAAAGGCAAATCTTGCAAAACAAAGGGCATTGAGTATCTCAACAGTAATGCAATTGGAATTATTCCACATTAAGGCATAAAAAAAGCATGCAAACTATTGCATGCTTCCCGGGTAAATCCTTCAAAGTTTATTCCATTATTTTGCTGGCGGTAATAATACTCCGTCTATAACATGTATGATCCCGTTTGATGCAGGAACAGATGCAATCACTTCGGCTGTGCCATTAACATACAATTTTCCATCTTTTCTGCTGATAGTGATATTGTCACCATTAACCTGGCCAATCACCTGCCCGTCTTGCAATGCATCTGCTTTGAAAACTCCCAATGATACATGATATTGTAAAATATCTGCAAGGGCTTCTTTCTTATCTGCTTTTAAAAGTCCTTCTACAGTGCCTGCAGGTAATTTATCAAACGCGGCGTTCGTTGGTGCGAATACTGTAAAGGGACCTGCATTACTCAATGCATCAACCAGGTCAGCTGCCTTTACTGCTGTTACGAGTGTGCTGTGATCTTTACTTCCAATGGCAACCTGTACAACATTTTTTTCTGATTGATCATCTTTTACACCGGATTGACCCGAAAGTGACTCACTACCGGTTGTTGGTGTCGCTGAGGTTGGTTGCTCACTATCATTATTGTTGCACGAGATTACTAACAACAATAGTATGCTGCTGAATAAAATTTTAATACTGTTTCTCATTTGTATGGTTTTAGTTTTATTTTTTAAAATATGAAACTAATACGCATCCTTGTATTATTTTATGATTGCAATCACATTTTAAAAGTATTTTCAATTAAAGGAGAATTACAGTCAGGCAGGGTTCAATATTAATCTGCTAAACAGATTAAATCAGAATTTAAGTATTTTGCAGTATGACAAAATCAGAGATCAAGTTTTTAGAAGGCCCCCAAAACCGTTGGAAGGAATTTGTTTTTAGTATCAGTGTTTTATTTGAATTTATTAAAGGTTTCCGGGCGTTGCATTTTGTGGGTCCCTGTGTTACGGTGTTTGGTTCTGCAAGATTTAAAGAGGATGACCCAACGTATAAACAAACCCAAATACTTTCCGGAGAGATTGCAAAACTTGGATTTACAATAATGACTGGTGGTGGCCCGGGTGTTATGGAAGCAGCCAACAGAGGTGCAAAAGAAGTGGGTGGCAGAAGCGTAGGATGTAATATAGAGTTGCCCCGTGAACAGACTGCCAACCCATACCTCGATAAATGGGTTAATATCAGGTATTTTTTTGTACGTAAAACCCTGCTCATAAAATATTCTTATGCATTTGTAGTAATGCCGGGTGGTTTTGGTACCCTGGATGAATATTTTGAATCTCTTACTCTTATTCAAACAAAAAAACTGAGTGAATTTCCTATCATCATTTTTGATACAGCATATCACAAAGATATTATCGAACATATTGAGAAGATGAAAGTGAGGGGTACCATTTCTGCAGAAGACCTTGAACTTTGTCTTTTCACAGATTCTATTGAAGATGCTGTAAAGTACCTGCAGTTAAATTCAATCAAGAAATTTGATCTTCAGTATGCAAAAAATAAACGGTCATTCAAATGGTTATTCGAAAGAGGATTTTGATCTCGTGGTATCAGAAAAGGGTATCGATTTTTATGCGCCATATTAAAATAGCCACCCCAAATATGGCCACAATTACTCCTGCAAAAGCATGTTTTGTTATTCTTTCCTTGTAAATAAAATGAGCGATCAATAACGTAACTACAGGCACAAGAGCAAATATCGTTTGTGCAACGGCAACATTTATATATTGAATGGATGTCAATGCAAAACTCACACCGAGAAGTGGGCCGAATATTACCCCCGAAAAAGCGATCCTGAGTGTAGACCAGGGTTGTTTTATTATATTTCTCCAGTTGGGGATCAATTTTTTATTCAGAAAAGTAATGGCCAAAACTGCGATGGTTCCGGTTAAAAACCGGATGAATGATGCGGTTACCGGTAGAATAGGGTTTCCCGTATCAGCCTGTGCCATAAAACCTTTTTTACTCAATGCAAGTCCGGTACCTGCACAAATGGCGGCAATGATTCCCAAAACCATACCCTTATAAATACTCCCGTGTCCATGATCAGGGATCTTACTCCGCTCTGTTTTTCCGAGGCTCATGGTCATTACTCCAACAATGGTGATCAATATCCCTGCCATTCCTACAAGGTTTATTTTTTCATCCAATAATTCTATACCGACTAATAAAGCTGCTGCAGGAGCAAGGGTTGTAAGCACACTTCCAAATCGAGGACTCAGGATCACAAACATCCGGTAATTTAAATAATCACCGATTCCCAATGCAATGATACCGGAAAGCCCAAACCAGAACCAGGCTTCTGTATATTTAAATGAAAACAGGGAAAAGATATTTTTGGTTTCCATAACGGATGCCAGCAACATTACCAGTATGGTTCCGGTAACCAGGCGAAAAATATTCATACTGGCAACAGTCATTAGCCTGCTGGCTTTGGTAAACGGGAATAAACAGATAGCCCAGCTAACGGTGGCAGCCAACGCTATTAATATTCCGGGAGAGATCATGCTGTTTTGGATTCAGTGGTTTGTATTTCCGTTAAAATATTTATCAAAAGAATTTTTAAAAATAACTTGGCCCTGGCTAACC
This sequence comes from Ferruginibacter sp., assembly GCA_037969135.1. GTDB lineage: Bacteria > Bacteroidota > Bacteroidia > Chitinophagales > Chitinophagaceae > Ferruginibacter. Next base: position 1,604 of record JBBKWV010000083.1, on the reverse strand, counting down.
TTTTTTTACTTTCAGATAATTTAAACGCTTGTTTAAAAAGGTACCTGGTATCCGGTAAAAGCAACATTACTTCGTTTATTTCCTGTTTGTGCTGAACCTGTTTGGAATGCAATAATTTTTTTATTAGGAACATGCTAACTGGTGAAAGTATCAAATACCAGGTAAGCAAAATCAAAGCGGAGCGGAGTAAAATATTAAAAACCACACCCGTTGGGATAATGGCATTTTTTACATCAGCATATGATTGAATGAATAAGGCCAGTAATAATAACCAGATAAAAATAAAAACAATTCTTATTTTTTTTCTACCACTATACTTTCTGGTTACAATGGCTGGTTCTGACTGTTTCCTTTTAATTACAAGTTCGGGATACTTGTTTTTCCAGTCGACAGATTTTCTGGCCAGCCTGGCTGCATAAATACCCACGAAAATACCGATCACGGCATGTATTAATATATATCCAATGGCAATTACAAGGCTGTAATTGGTTGGATTTGTTTCCTTTGTCAGTTTAAGGATAAATTGATTGATGGCCTTCCATAAACCATTACCATAAACGACAACAAGTATCAATATTCTTTGGATGGCCGATTCTACCAACGCAAGTACAGCAAGTATAATGGCCGACAGATTAAAAAATCGCTTGTTGCTGAATAATAATTGCCCCATCAGTCCCTGGAAAAAAACTGCGACATAGGCTGTAGGCGGACTATGCGGACTTAACATGAGTTTAAAAACTACAACAATCACAGTGGCTTTTATTATAGCCGATCTGGTTGGAACATAGTATGCAATCAGAATGATACAGGTAATTGCAAGGCTGCTGACGATCAAGCCGGTAAAGGGCAGTTTTGCCGCATGCATGATTCCTCCGGCGAATGCTTCACATATAACCCACAATGCAATTAAGCGGTAATATACCTGTTTACTATTATCCATGCTTTGATACTGGTTCATTTACTCAATTATCTTAACTTTAGCGCTTAATAAAATATTAGTTTGATACAATTTATATTAAATAAAAAAGAAATAAGGACGGCTTTGTCTCCCGGACTAACATTGCTGGATTTTATTCGTTATGAACAACATCTGACGGGCACAAAGATAGGGTGCAGAGAAGGTGATTGCGGAGCGTGTACCATTTTATCGGGTGAAATTAAAAATAATAAACTCGTTTATAGCAGTGCTACCTCTTGCCTGATGCCGCTTGGCAATGCAAGGGGAAAGCATATTGTGACCATTGAAGGAATCAATCTCGATGATCTGAATGCCATGCAGTCAGCCTTCGCGGAAGAAGGGGCAACACAATGCGGGTTTTGTACACCCGGGTTCATCGTTTCCCTGGCCGGATTTTGTATCGATGAAAAGGATCCTTCATATTCAAATGCCATAGATTCTGTAAACGGAAATATTTGCCGTTGTACCGGGTATAAATCGATTGAAAGAGCTGCAGCAATTATCAATGATAAAATGCAAAAACGCAATGAGCAGGATGCCTTACAATTTGCTGTTGACAATCAAATGATCCCTGCTTATTTTTTGGAAATAAAAGAAAGATTGCAAAAAATGACCGTTTCTTCTGTGAATGCCAGCACCAACGGAA